>JAHLFQ010000168.1 GCA_018883705.1 Candidatus Cellulosilyticum pullistercoris | reverse complement strand
TATTGAGTTTCTGAAGAATTTCTAGTACTTCTAGCTGATAAGACAAATCCAAATAAGTAGTAGGTTCATCTAGCATGATAATGTCCGTCTCTTGAGCTAAGGTCATAGCAATCCAAGCTCTTTGTCTTTGCCCACCTGATAGATTTTCAATTTCCCTATCTGCAAATTCACTAAGTCCTGTTTGCTCTATTGCCCAGTCAATCACTTCCTTATCATGGCTATTTAAACCACCCATCATTTTTTGATAGGGAAATCTGCCATAAGCTACTAACCCTCTTACTGTAATACCACTTGGACAAACAGGTCCCTGTGGAAGAAATGCTACCTCTTTTGCTATGTCTTTTTCTTTTATCTTTTTAATATTTTTTTGATTGATAAAAATATCACCACTTACCGGCTTATTAATTCTTGATATGGTTTTAAGTAAAGTGGATTTACCACAACCATTCCCACCAATAATGATACTAATCTTTCCTTTTGGAAGAGATAAATTCATATTTTCAATAATGGTATTGTTTTCATATGCTACCGATAAATTCTTTACGCAAATTGCTTCCATCCTTAATTCTCCTTCATCATTAAATAAATGAAATAAGGTACACCAAATATGGATACCGTTATGCCGACTGGAATTTCAATTGGAGAAAATAAATTTCTTGATACTGCATCAGCTACAAGTATAATAATGACACTAATAACTGCTGATACTGTTACAAAATTTTTATGATAAGAGCCCACTAACTTTCTCGCAATATGCGGTGCAATGAGTCCTAGAAATCCAATATTTCCTGCAAATGCTGTTGCTGTCCCTGCTAAAATCACAGCAAAACTTAAAAATTTCTTTCGTTCTTTTTCTAAATTAAGCCCTAAAGATATAGCAATCTCATCTGAAAGATTTAACACATCTAATTTTTTATGATTTAAGAAAACGACGATAAACATCAATAGGACAATAGGCATAATGACTTTCACATAGCTCCATCCTGAGCCCCAAAGACTTCCTGATGTCCAGGTAAGCACTCTATTGTAATCTCCAACTCCACCTCTAAAGGTCACAAAGGAAATAAGCGCATTAAGTCCTGCATTTAACCCAATTCCTATGAGCAAAAGTCTTTTAGGCTTAATACCTTTTCTGCTAGATAACATATAAATGATGAAAGAAGTGATCCCAGCTCCTATTATGGCCATAAAAGGAAGTACAAAAATAGATAGTGCACCTAATTCACTGTAATACGTTCCTGTTTGATAGGTTATAAATAAAACTGCCGCTACTGCTGCTCCGGCATTAATTCCTATAATCCCTGTATCTGCTAAATCATTTTTTGTAATCGTTTGAAGAATGGCACCTGCTGTTGATAAAGCAATCGCCACACACATACCTACCAAAAGCCTTGGTAGTCTAATACTTAATATCGCAGTGTTCTGAAGTTTAGTACCTCTTCCTAAAAGAGTCTGAATTACTTCTCCTACAGAAACCCTATAAGTTCCCCAACATAAACTAATCGCAAAGGAGATAACTAATAAAATAAGCAATATGGCTAATACTATTTTAACTTTTCTTTTTTTCATTATCCCCTCTCCTTTCTAGCTACTGAAATAAAAAATGGTACCCCTATTAACGCTGTAAAGATTCCGATAGGTACTTCATAAGGATTAAATAACATTCTCGCTGCAATATCTGCATAAGTTAATAGCACTGCTCCTAGTAAAAAGGAACATGGTATATTTCTTCTATAGTCTTCTCCAAGTATCTTTCTAACAATTTGTGGCACAATAAGCCCAACGAAGGCTATATTTTTACCTACGGCTACTGCCGCTGCACACATCGGAATCATAACCATTAGTGTAACAGCTCTTATTTTTTCTGGATTTTGACCCAGTCCAATAGCCACATCATCCCCAAGATTTAATATATTAATCTTAGGTGCTAATAAGATCGCTATGATAAGTCCAATTATTCCTATAACAAATACTAATGTAAAATCTGCCCAGCTGGCATTTCTAAATCCACCAGATACCCAGAAACCTATCATTTGTGACTGATTAGATAATAAACCAATAATCGTTGTTAATGACATAAAAAATGTACTCATAGCCGTTCCTGCTAAAAGTATCTTAGTAATGGATTGATTGTTTGCTTTCTTTGAAATAAATCCAAGAACGATAACGCCTGTAATGAATGCACCTATAAAGGAGGCTATCATCACATTCTTTGTACTAATTGTAATACCTGTTGCATAGAAAATAGCAATCACTAAAGTAGCCCCTTGGCTTACCCCTAATATAGAAGGTTCTGCAATAGGATTTCTTGTAACCCCTTGAATCATGCTGCCTGTTACGCCTAATATTCCCCCTGTTAATAATACAGCAAGGGCTCTTGGGATACGTACATCTCTCACTAACATCAGTTCTAGTGTTTCGTTGTAATGAAAGATACTACTGTAAATATCCTTAAAGCTAATGGGGACAGACCCCAGCCTTATGGCTAAGATCAGTCCCCCTATTAAAAGTAACAAACTACTCATGACAAATATAATGGTATGTTTATTACTTTGTTTCATTGAGCATGTCACCTATTTCATTTACTAATAATTCACGTCCGATTGGGCTGTAGCCTTGGTTAAAGTATGGTGATGCACCTAATACCACTACATGTCCCTCTTTTACAGCTGGTAAGCTGTTCCAAATAGCATTCTTTTCAAGTTCTGCTAAATCTTCATCTGTTGCAATTAAGAAGATATAATCTGCCTTAATCGCTGCTAACCCTTCATAAGTTACAACTGGAAGGCTAATATCAGTTTGTTCTGGCATACCTTCTGGCTTAGCAAGTCCCATATCTTCATATAATACATTACCAAAACCTGCACCATCAAATACGAAGAATTGTCCACCACTCGCTAAGAATGAAAGATAAGTTGTATCTTCGCCATATTCTGCTTTAATGGCATCTCCTGCTTCTTTTGCTTTTAATTCATAATCAGCTAACCATTTATCAGCTTCTGCTTCTTTGTTAAATACTTCTGCGAAAGCCCTAACATCATCTTTCCAATTTAAAGCTTCTAATTGAATCATTACTGTTGGCGCAATTTCACTTAATTGGTCATACATTTTTTCTTGAACTGTTGAAATAATAATGAGGTCAGGATTTAAATTCATAACTGCTTCTATATCCATAGTATCTTGCATGCTGTATCCTAAAATTTCTGCCCCTTGTAATGTCTCTTCTAAATAAGCTGGGAACTTAGTGTAGTCGTAAGCATCACTATTAGCAGTTCCTATTACTTTATAGCCAATAAGAGATAAAATATCACTATTTCCACTTAAATCAACGATTCGTTTAGGTTCAGCTGGAATTTCAACTTCACCTCTTACATCTGTTACTGTTATAGTATTTTCTGTTGTTGTATTTTCTGCTACTGGCGCTTTATCTGTCCCAGTATTAGCACCGCACCCTGCAAGCATTACTA
>JAHLFQ010000167.1 GCA_018883705.1 Candidatus Cellulosilyticum pullistercoris | reverse complement strand
GGGTAGCAGTAGGCGTTTCCTTCTTTAATCATCTTATGAATTTCTTCTGGCTCATGTACTTTTACCCAGTTAAAATGTCTGCCTTCAAATCTTCCAAAATGAATTTCTCTTAAGGCCTCTACTACCTCACGCTTTATCTTTCTTGTACCGGCCTTATTAGATAACCCTACTTCTAATGTTTCCAATGTACGTTTAGAGGGACTTACAAAGCACCCATTAATTGTCCAATGGGTAAGTTCCTCCTTTAACTTTTCCAATTCTCTCCTACCCTTACTACTAATCTCACTTTCCATATGCCCGATCCATAAATGCTTCTCATTTGCTTCAGTTGTTGCATGTCTTACAAGTAATAATGTGATCATACGTCTTTATTCCTACGATAAGAATAATAATAAAATCAGCAAATCCATATAATTATTGGATGCATAGCGAATGGTATATTCACTAACTTGCTCTGCATTAGGATAAAATGAGAACTTATAGGCATCTGCATGATTTTTAAATTCAATAAGCATTTCATATTCTTCTGGTTGTTCGAAATGATACGCTTCAAGATTTTCTAAACTCTTTTTGACACCTCTTCTAATACGGTCTACTGCTAAATCAGGATGAATACTAACAATCGCTCCACCGAAACCTTCTTGTACTGCAACTGTTTTTATTTGTGGTGAAAATTTTCTAATTTGACGCATCAAATCCCCATCTCCTGATACTGCAACAACAGGTACCCCTATCATATAACAAGCATACGCATGAATTAAAAATTCATCTGCATCTTGTCCATTAATGACGATATTTTTAATTTTATCAGGAAATAATGTATGTGCTAGAGGGCTTCCATTTGAGCCAGCTCCACTATGATAGCCTATGAATATGGCTGCATTAAAGCTTTCATCTAATCCTTCTACCATATTATAGGGATGATTACTCCAGCCAGAAATAATTTTTACATTTTGGGGCAACATGCTATGAATTAAATTTTTTCCATCATCATGAGCATCTTTTACCAAAATATAATCTGCACCTGCTTCCATAGCTCCTTCACAAGCCGCTGCTACTTCCCTTGTCATTTGTTCACGATATCTTTCGTAATCCTGTTTCCCCTTTATTGTTTCATCCCATTTTGAAACACCTGCTACGCCTTCTAAGTCTGCACTTATATATACTCGCATCCTCACCCTCCTCAACTTCTTCTTTCTCTTTAAAAGTATAGCAAAACTCTTCAAAAATATCAAAAATATATTTCAATAACCTTATTATTTTTAGTATAAATTGAGTATACTAAAAATGGCTTATTTAACCAATCCTTTTCATTCTCATATCATATGTAGCCTATCATATATTTTAATTAAAATTCTTATTTAAAGGAGTCTTATAACAATGAATCAAATACTACCAAAACGTGAAGAAGTTAGAAAAGAAGATCAATGGCGTTTAGAAGATATTTTTCCAACGGATGATGCCTTTAAAACTTGTCTAGAACATACTACAAGGTCTATCTCTAACTTTAAACCATACGAAAATCAATTAACACAAAGTAGTACATGCCTTTTAGAGTTTATGAAAATGCAAGATCAGTTTTGGGTTGATGCTAATAAACTTTATGTTTATGCACATATGCGTCTTCATGAAAATGGCAACAATAGTTTCTATCAAGACCTGGCACAAAAATCTGAAGTGCTTCATGTCAAAGCAAGCAGTGCTCTTGCTTTCAGTCAGCCAGAACTTAGTAGTCTTACCTTAGACCAGCTTAATCTGTTTTACGAAAAGACACCTGAGCTTAAGCACTATAAACGCTACTTTGATGAGCTCCTTCGCCAAAAGACTCACATTCTAGATCCTGCTACTGAAGCACTCTTAGCTGAAGTAAGTGATGTAGCTGGCACTGCTCAAAATACTTTTTCTATGCTAAATAATGTGGACCTTAAATTTCCGCTCATCACTAATGAACAAGATGAAAAAGTACAACTCACTCATGCTACTTACATCCCTTTTATGGAAAGCAGTCATCGTGAAGTGCGTCATTTGGCCTTTGATGCCTTATATAATACTTATTCCGGATTCAAAAATACACTTGCCAGCCTCTTTGCAGGTAATATTAAGCAGTATGGTCTCTTCTCTAAGGTAAGACACTTTAATTCTCCTCTAGAGATGGCTTTATCCGAAAATAATATTCCTACAACGGTTTATAGTAATCTAGTTGATACGGTCAATGCACATCTTCATATCCTTCATGACTATATGCAGCTTCGTAAGGAAACATTAGGTTTAGAAACCCTTCATATGTACGACCTTTTTGTTCCAATGGTCAAAGACTTCGAGAAAAAAATTTCTTTTGACGAAGCTAAGCAAACTGTACTCAAGGCACTTGCTCCTCTTGGAGAAGATTATATTCATATTGTTAAGTCCGCATTCACCGAAGGCTGGATTGATAAATACGAAAATGAAGGTAAACGAAGTGGAGCTTATTCCTGGGGAACTTATGGTGCACCTCATCCCTATATTCTCTTAAATCATACACCTAACATTAATAGTATGTTTACCTTAGCGCATGAAATGGGCCATGCTATGCATACTTATTATTCTCATAAAACACAAGCATCCATTTATGGTGATTATTGCATCTTTGTTGCAGAAGTGGCATCAACTGTTAACGAGGCACTCCTCATGCAATACTTACTCAAGGAAACCTCAGACCCCATTGAAAAACAATATCTTATCAACTACTTTATGGACCAATTTAAGAGTACTCTTTATCGCCAAACTATGTTTGCAGAATTTGAACACAACATGCATCTTGCACATCAAAATGGTGAAACCTTAACTAGCGATTATTTATCCCGTGAATATTTAGCTTTAGTTAAAAAGTATCATGGTCCTGCTGTAGAAGTCGATGAAATCATTGCTATGGAATGGTCTCGTATCCCTCATTTCTATACGCCATTTTATGTGTACCAATATGCAACAGGCTATTCGGCAGCTATTGCTTTATCTGAACGTCTCTTAAGTGGTGATCCTTCTGCTGTAGAAGATTATATTCGCTTTTTAAGTGGTGGCTCCTCTGCAGATCCTATTGAGTTACTCAAAATAGCAGGTGTGGATATGAGTAGTCAAGAACCAATTGAAAAAGCTCTTAATTTATTCAATTCACTTATTATTCAATTTAAAGAAAATCAAATTTAGAAAATCAAAAATAAAGGATTGATATTCTAAAGTCGGGGTGATATGATATTTGAAATAACTTTTTAAGGGAGGCTAACATGAAAAAAAGATACAGACTTTCAGAGGTGACAAAACAATTGGTATTAGTAGCTAGCGGAAAGGAAAAAGCCGACCTTGTTATCCAAAACGGAACACTTGTTAACGTCAATACAGGTGAACTTCTTCCCCACGTAGATGTTGCTATTTCACATGGGCGTATCGCTTTAGTAGGTGATGCCAGTCATACCATTGGTGAAGCTACTAAAGTCATTGATGCAAATGGTTTATATATTGCACCAGGCTTTATTGATGGTCATATCCATGTAGAAAGTAGTATGGTGACTGTCAAAGAATATGCAAAAGCTGTTATGACTCATGGAACAACAGCTATTATAATGGATCCACATGAAATTGCTAACGTACTTGGTCTTGAAGGTATTGGGATGATGATCCAAGAAGGCAAAGAAATCCCACTTAACGTCTATACCACTATGCCGAGCTGTGTACCTGCAACTGCTGATTTTGAAACAACAGGGGCCCAGCTTTCATTAAGAGATATTGCAGCAGGCTTAAAGCAAGATACAATTATTGGACTTGGTGAAATGATGAATTATCCAGGTGTTTTAAATGCTGATAGTAGTGTACACAATATTTTAAAAGCTACTTTAGATCGTGATAAAATTATTACAGGTCACTATCCAGCTCCCGATGCAGGTGGCGCTGGCCTTAATGCTTATATTGCTTCTGGTGCCCGTTGCTGTCATGAAACAGTTCGTATGGAGGATGCCCTTGCAAAAATGCGCCTAGGTATGTATGTTCAAGTGCGTGAAGGTTCTGCTTGGTGTGATGTAAAAGAAATTGCAAAAGCATTAACGACAACATCTATTGATAGCCGATTTGCTTGTTTAGTTAGTGATGATACACATCCTGATCATTTAATCACTCAAGGACATATGGATCATATCATTAGACGTGCTATAGAAGAAGGAATCCCTCCTATCACCGCCATTCAGATGGCTACACTTAATACGGCTCAGTGTTTTTCAATTGATCGCGACTTAGGAAGCGTTTCTCCTGGTAAATGGGCGGACATTGTTTTACTCGAAGATTTAGATACTATCAAAGTAGCTATGACGCTTATTAACGGTGAATGTGTTGCTAAAGATGGTAAGATGCTTTGCGAGCTGTATACTTCCTCTTATCCTGATTCTGCTAAACAAACCATGGCCATTCACGAAACTCTTAAACCAGAGGATTTTATCATCCCTATTCCTGAAGGCTATAACAAAGAAACGATTGGCATTCATCTTATTGAGATTATTGAAACTATTGCTACGACCCATCACCGAGAAGCCATTTTGCCGATTAAGTCTGGCACACTCTCAAGCGATTTATCGCAAGATATCTTAAAATTAGCAGTTATTGACCGTCATTCTGGTTTGCAAACAATGGGAAAAGGTTTTGTTAAAGGATTCAAACTTACTTCAGGCGCAGTTGCTTCTACAGTTGCTCATGATGCACATAATCTCTGTATCTTAGGAACTAATGATGAAGATATGGCTCTTGCTGCTAATACCTTAATCGAGTGTGGCGGAGGCCAGGTTGTGGTACAAAATGGTGTTGTACTTGCTCTTAATCCGCTTCCAGTTGCAGGTCTTATGTCAGAAGATCCAATAGAAATCGTAGCCAAACGTGTGGCTGAAATTGATGAGGCATGGAAAACAATTGGCTGCCCTATTGCTTCTCCTTTTATGACAATGGCATTATTATCACTAGCTGTTATCCCAGAGCTTAGACTTACCAATAAAGGTCTTATCGATACCAATACGTTCGAACCTATTTCATTATATATAGAAGCATAAATAATCTATTAAAAATAAGAAAATATTTATTTACCAACCTAAAAACCGAGTAACCATTCTCCTTGAATCGTTACTCGGTTTCTTTTATGTCTAAATTATTATAATAACTTACTTAATAGCTTTAGCTCATCTATAAATTATAGGCCACAACCATATTTAAAGGTAAAACTTACACTTATAAGTAGTAATACGCCTAAAATGACCTTAATTAAAAGAGACTTCGTATTACGTCTTCTTGTCCATGTACAAAATGCAACAACTACTAGAATTGGAAGCACTACATAGCTATTAAGCCATAATATCACCACTCTATTATCCCACCAACGTAGTGCCTCTTTTTGAAAGATATTCATACCGAAAAAACCTGTTACGAAGCTAGGAATTACTAACGCCGCACCGATAATGGTTAAAAGTTGTACTTTTACATTAGAAGCAGATTGCTCCACTAGAGTTGCATATTCATGTACTTCATCTATTTCAAAATTGAGCTGATTTAATTCTTCTTCTATTTTAAAGGCCTTAGAAAGCTGCTCATAGATATAAGCCCCTTCTGAATCCTCTGTAACTTCTTTAAAATAAAGCTGATTAATAAATTGGATGTAAATTTCGTAGATACTTGCAATAGCCGAGGAAAGTTCACATTTAGGCAAGGTCGAAATACGAGCCAGTTCATACGAAAGATTTAATAGTGTGGCACGCTGCATGAGTACTAATTTGACCAACTGATCATATAGCTTATCATGTACTTGTTCCGTGGTAATACATAAAAGCATAAAACGGTTAATGCCGTAGAGATGCTCCTTACACTTTAAATAGGTATTTTCATCTTGCCTCGATAGCTTCTCAATTTCCTCTAATGCATTATTTCTTTTATTAATACTCATTAAACAAGTAATTTCCTTTAAAGATCGTGTTTCTTCATAAAGTGCTTTTACAAGGTTTGCCTCATAGTACATACAGCAACAAAACATTTGATTACCTAGAATAGGCTCAATGAGGATTTCATCACTATGTGTATGATCTGCTTTACATGTAAATGGCTTCCCTAAAACTGACATGATTAATACACTAATCGTTAGACTTTCATCATATGGCCTATCCTCAAAGGTTTCTACTATATGATTTTCCTTATTAAGATAAATTTCTACACGACTGGGCATACCAGCTGCTCTGGCCCTTTTTATAGGTAAAACAGGTGGATAAACACATTGTCCAAAGCTATTAATCGCTTCAATTGCTTCAATACTTTTATAGTTATGATTGGTTAGTCTAAAACTTAGTAAGCCAATCCCTGTTTTATAAAGCTTTAAATCTATTTGCTTAATTCCAAGAACATACTCATTCTCATCTTTTTCTAATTTAAAATAACTCTTCTCATCTAATCCTTCATACTTATAATTACGTACAATAACAGGTGCTCCTTGAAAAGTATAGAGTGCCATACGAATAGGTTTATAGAAATATACATGTTCATTATAATCTTTATCAGATGTAATAGATGAAACATGAGGTGTCCAATGTCCTAAGCGTTCAAAGCTCTTTCCTTTAATTTG
>JAHLFQ010000166.1 GCA_018883705.1 Candidatus Cellulosilyticum pullistercoris | reverse complement strand
ATTCCAAGAAACTCATGCCATCTCCTCCTCTATGTAATCAAAATACTGCTGACTAAGTGCCGTCACCAAACTACTTCTTGTAATGAGGCCTACTAAACTAAAATGAGCATCCACTACAGGAACAGTAGATAAGTGATTTTCAGTCACTATTTTCAGTGCATCTAAAATACAATGCGTAGGAGAAAGAACAGGGAAATTCTTGCTCATAAATGTTTGGGCAGACTGGGTTTTATCTTCAATGCCTCTTAAATGCTTTGCCTTAACGATACCTAGCAGACACTTACTTTCTTCTTCTACGATTAAAAGACTATCTACTTTGTTTTGACGCATTTTATCAATACATTTAAGGATAGATAAATCCTTTGATGCAGTAATAGGTCTTTCAATCATAATGTCTGAGATTTTTATGTATTCTGGAGAAGACCATATTCGATTTTTTCCTACGAAGTCAGAAACGAACTCATTAATAGGATATTTTAATATATTCTCTGGTGTATCATATTGAAGAATTTTTCCATCCTTCATAATACAAATGGCATCTGCAATCTTAATGGCTTCATCCATATCATGTGTTACAAACACAATCGTCTTTTTTAACTTGGACTGCAATCGTACAAGTTCATCTTGCAAATCGGATCTTGTGATTGGATCAAGTGCTGAAAAAGGTTCATCCATTAACACAATATCTGGATCTGTTGCAAAAGCACGTGCAACACCTACTCTTTGCTGCTGTCCTCCACTTAGTTCAGTGGGATAGCGTTCTGAAAACTCGTCATAATTAAGCCCAACCATTTTCATTAATTTTCGTGTGTTCTCATGAATAGTTTCTGCTTGGATATTTTGTAACTTGGGGATTAATTCAATGTTCTCTCTGACTGTCATATGAGGAAATAAACCTGTCTGCTGAATGACATAGCCAATTTTTCTTCTTAATGCCACCTCATCCATATGCTTAATATTCTTTCCTCCAATATAAATAGACCCACTAGTTGGCTTAATCAAGCGATTAATCATTTTTAGAAGTGTCGTCTTTCCACAACCACTACCACCAATAATTGCCACCAGCTGTCCTTTTTGAATTGAAAAGTTAATATGATTTAACACTTGTTTTGTTTTATAATGCTTTGAAATGTTTTCAAATCTTATCATTATCAAACCTCCCCCATTTTTCAAAGTAACAACTTCATTATAATTTCAAGTTGTTACTTTGTCAAATCATAGAAAAAGTGCCTGGCACCATGACAGGTCTCAAGCACTTGATATCATTTATTCTATTTTAGAGGATATAAGAAATCTTTTACCCGTTGTGAGGAGTCATCCTGTGGTAAAAAATATAAAATATCATGTTCTAGTAAAGCAACATAGGGTCCTGGAGATTTCAGCAAGGTATCTTGTCTTCGTACAGCTAGGACTGTAGCACTTGTATGTTGCCAAAATTGAATATCTTGTAACGTTTTGTTTAGATAAGCACATTGATCCGTTATACGCACTTCAAATGGCATAAACGGATTCATGGATTTAAAATGTTCTGACGCCTCAATTAAATCCGACAAACAAGCATTGAGCGTCTCTACTTCTTTCTTCTGACGGGCAATACTTTGTAATAAGCTTTCTTTGATTGAGTCAATGGTTTGACGCTTACTATACTGTTTAATAAATGCTGCTGCATTTTGTTGTGATTTAATCGTCACCCCACTCCCTTTTTCTGAGGTCACAATCTCTAAATCACATAAGACGCAAATTGCCCTTCTTGCTGTTTCCGGTGAAACACCATATTGACTGGCAATAGAAGACCTTGCATATATTTTTTCTCCAACTTGATATTCTTCACTAGCAATTCTCGAAGCAATTTCAATCGCAATCTGCTGATAGCGTGGAATTCCAACTTTATTTTTTGACTGACCTTCCATATAACATTTTCCTTCTCTATAATTTTATGATGAATGGATGCGCTATAAAATCCGTATCAAGTATAAGATATAACGTGTCATCGTACAATATCGCATCCTCTTATTTGTAAATGTTTTTTGCTTATTGTATGAATTCAAAAGCGGTCTTAACAAAGAGTAAACCAATTACTACAAACATCACATAACGTACTTTTTGAGAACCACCTTTAATAGCAAATCTAGACCCTAGGTAACCACCTAGCATACTACATATAGCTGCAGGAATCGCTAACATAAAAATAACTTTCCCACCTAATGTATAAATAATAACTGATGTGAGATTAGAGGCTAAATTGGCGACCTTCGCACACCCTGATGAAGTCACTAAATCAATTCTTAATATCAGTGAAAAAGCAATCATTAAAAAGGTACCTGTTCCTGGCCCAATCAGTCCATCATAACACCCAATCACAAGACCAATGATACTAGAAATGATACTTTGGACAAGTAGGCTTCTTTCTTCCCCTTGCTCCCCTTTATCTTCCTTACCTAAATGCTTTTGTGTCACTAGAAAAATAGCTACAACGGGAATAATCACCACCATCATGCCTTTAAGCAGCTTATCTGAAATCAAAAGAGCTAAATTAGTTCCCATACTAGAACCTATAATAGCTCCTATTGCCGCAACAATAGCAATTCTAAATTTAACCTTACCACTTTTTATGTAATTGACTGCAGCCACAGTCGTTCCTAAACTGGCTGAAAACTTATTGCAACCTGCTGCTTGATGGGTAGGAAGTCCTGCAAGCATATAAGCTGGTAAAGAAATTAATCCACCGCCTCCTGCCACTGCATCTACAAATCCTGCCGTAAAAACTAGTGGGCAAATAATCAGTAGCATTTTTAATAACTCATTCATCACGTTCTCCTTATTTTTTCATTATTTATGGCTTCTATTTAAGTACCATTGTTTTATTGTAAGTTGTCTGTTTATAAATCTCAATATTTAATCAAATATTGTTCGTTTTTCTAACCTTTTTAGCTTTCGCTCATTATTCTTGACAATCATTCTCATTTATCGTAAAGTTTATTTTATGATAATACATATCATTAATTAAGTTATCTCAATTCTAATGGTAGAAACCTACTTTTAGCTTTGGCTATTTTAACTAATTTATAAAAAGGAGACTTTAATTTATGATGATTAACAAAAGACTGATTCGTCTTTGTGAGCACTCCAAAAAGTATATGGTCCTAACAGTCCTTATGAACTGGATTGCTCTTTTATGTAATATTAGTATCATTTTATGGATTGGAGAATTTATTAACGACTTACTAAGTGGCACACCTATAGCCCTCCCTTCCTTTTTACCGCTCGCTTTTCTTCTAGCAGGACGTTTTGTAAGTAACCTTTATTACGGAAAGTTTTCTGCACTCGCTTCTGAACATGCTAAGGTCAAACTAAGAGACCAGGTGTATGAAAAACTTTTACGATTAGGCATTCACTATCAAGATGTAGATGGTACTTCTTCTTTTGTACAAATCATGGTAGAAGGGGTTGAGCAATTAGAAATTTACTTTGGACGCTATCTGCCTCAGTTTTTCTATGCCCTTCTTGCTCCTATTACCCTCTTTTTCGTGATTCTGCCTTATTCATTTAAAGCAGCACTCATTTTACTTATTTGTGTACCGCTTATTCCAATGTCAATTATTGCGATTATGAAAATCGCTAAACGCATCTTAAAGAATTACTGGAAAAGCTACTCAAACTTAGGGGGTACTTTCTTAGAAAATCTTCAAGGTCTAACAACCCTAAAAGTTTTTAACCAAGATCATGCGCGTCATGAAAAAATGAACCAAGAAGCAGAAAGCTTTAGAGTCATGACTATGAAAGTACTAAGTATGCAGCTTAATTCTATTAACATTATGGACTTAGTTGCTTTTGGTGGTGCTGCAGCAGGAACTATCGTAGCACTTCTTGAATATCAAAACGGTCAAATTTCAGTAGGTCATTTAATTGTTATTATCCTACTTTCTGCTGAATTCTTTATTCCAATGCGTTTATTAGGCTCTTATTTCCATATTGCCATGAACGGTATGGCTGCTTCTGATCGTATCTTTAAAGTTTTAGATACTCCAGAAACCAAGGAAAAAGATTCTGAACGTATTGAGCCTTCTATGCCTCTTTCTTTAAGCGGCGTAGACTTTAGTTACAACGCCGAGCGTCCTATTCTAAAGGATGTGTCTTTAACAATTGCTCCAAATAAACTGACTGCCATTGTTGGTGAAAGTGGTAGTGGTAAAAGTACAGTTGCTTCTCTATTAATGAAAAACTATACGCCACAAAAAGGCCAGTTGCATTGGGGACATGCATCATATGATGCTATCAGTAGTTCTCATCTTTATGAGCATCTTAGCTTAGTCTCTACTAATAGTTACATCTTAGGAACAACTATTAGAGAAAATCTTCTGATGGCTCGTCCTAATGCCACACAAAAAGAGATTGAAAATGCCTTAAAGTTAGCTCAGCTAGATGAATTTGTTCGCTCTCTTAAAGAAGGCTTAGACACCCCTGTAGGTGAAGGTGGTAATTTCTTATCTGGTGGTCAAAAACAAAGACTTGCCTTAGCAAGAGCTATTTTAGCTGATCGTGATATGATGATTTTTGATGAAGCAACTTCTAACGTGGATGTAGAAAGTGAAGAGGCCATCTGGGAAGCTATTTATGAGCTGGCTAAAACGAAAACCGTTCTTGTTATTTCTCACCGCTTAGCTAGTATTAAAGCAGCGGATATGATTTATGTCATGAAACAAGGTGCTGTTGTAGAAAATGGTACACATGATGGTTTATATACTGCTAAGGGTGAATACTTCCACATGGTAAACAAACAAAATGAACTTGAACAAGTAAGGGAGGTCGTATAAATGAAACGTCAATCTGGTTTTTCTATTATGAAAAGACTCCTTGTAGAACTTAAACCTTTAGCACCTGTTATGATGATTACGATTACCTTAGGGGTTCTTGGTTTCTTAACAGCAATTACCCTAACAACTCTAGGTGCTGTAGCAATCGGTACATTACTTGGAGAGGTAACTGCTATTAGTTTTAAAGGTGCGCTCTATCTCATGGCACTTTGTGCTATTCTAAGAGGATTTCTTCGCTATGGTGAACAGCTTTCTGGTCACTATATTGCCTTTAAAATTCTAGCCATTTTAAGAGATAAAATCTTCCTTTGTCTTAGAAAATTAGCCCCTGCTAAACTAGAAGGCAAAGATAAAGGAGACCTAATTGCTATGGTTACCTCAGATATTGAGTTATTAGAGGTTTTCTATGCCCATACCATTGCACCTATTAGC
>JAHLFQ010000165.1 GCA_018883705.1 Candidatus Cellulosilyticum pullistercoris | reverse complement strand
TTTAAGATTGTTTTTTCTTCATTATAACCGAAGACAACGTTATCGAATTTTACATCCCCTTTAAGTTCTACAAGCTCACCATTTTTGTTCCATGCCCAGTGTCCTGTATAATGGTCAGCTTCTTCTAACCTACCATCTTCTTTAACAGTTACTTTAGCTAAAGTAACTGTTCCATTATCCACCTCAGGCTCTTCATCTAACACTTTAAAGATACGTTCAGCTCCAGCTAAAGCAGCAATAATAACATTCATTTGTTGTGATACTTGTGTAACTGGTTGAGATACTTGACGTACATATTGAAGGTATGCAATTAATGTCCCTAGATTAAGAATACCAGCAATTGTAAAAACTGCTCCCAAACAACAGTTAATGGCAAAGTTAATATGAGATACATTTCCCATAAGTGGCATCATTGACCCTGCAAAGGTTTGTGCCCCTGTTGAAGCTTCTCTTAATTCTTCATTAAGCTTTTCAAATTGCTCGATAGCCTTTTCTTCATGACAGAATACCTTAACTACCTTTTGGCCTTCAATCATTTCTTCTATATAACCATTTAAATTCGCCATTCTCATTTGTTGCATACCAAAGTATCGACCACTTTGTTTACCAATCTTTTTCATTAAGAGAATCATTACTCCTAAAATAGATAAGGTAATTAAAGTAAGGATTGGGTTAATCACAATCATCATAACAATGACACCAATAAAGCTAAGTGATGAAGCAATAACATTGGTTACACTATTATTAAGTGCCTCACTAATACTTTCAATATCATTTGTGTAAAGACTCATTAAATCTCCATGTGTATGACTATCGAAGTATTTAATTGAGAGCTTTTGCATCTTATTAAATAAATCACTACGAATTTCATGAATAGATTTCTGGGCAATATGCACCATAATTCTTGCATAGACATATGAACTTACTGAACCTAATAAGAAAATAGAACCTAATAGGGTTAGTTCTCTAGCAAGTCCACTAAAGTCACCTGGTAAAATATAATTATTAATAATCGGACTAAGGAATGCTACACTTCCAACCATT
Source organism: Candidatus Cellulosilyticum pullistercoris (assembly GCA_018883705.1). Lineage (GTDB taxonomy): Bacteria > Bacillota > Clostridia > Lachnospirales > Cellulosilyticaceae > Cellulosilyticum > Cellulosilyticum pullistercoris. Next base: position 7,694 of record JAHLFQ010000165.1, on the reverse strand, counting down.
GCTACAGAGTTGATGATAATAAAGATTATTACTAAAACAAGGCCTAACTTGTGCTTTCCTAAATAGCCCATTAATCTACCTAAGGTATGTTTCATATTCTCTGGTCCACGTTTTGCTTTATTACCTTGTTTATTCACTTAAACCAACTCCTTCCTGTTGAGACTGGTAAACATCACGGTAAATTTCACATGTTGCCATTAACTCATCATGTGTTCCCATTGCAGCTACCTTTCCATCATCCATAACGATGATTTGATCTGCTTCACAAACAGAGATTACTCGTTGTGCAATAATAATTTTAGTTGTATCTTTAAGATTTTTTGCAAAACCTGCTCTAATCTTAGCATCCGTAGCTGTATCTACAGCACTTGTACTATCATCTAAAATAAGTACTTTAGGTGTTTTAAGGAGAGCTCTTGCAATACAAAGCCTTTGCTTCTGTCCACCTGATACATTCACCCCACCTTGACCAAGATCCATTTCATATTCACCTGGAAGGCGTCCAATAAATTCATTTGCACAAGAAGCTTCACAAGCTGCCTCAATCTCCTCTTGAGTAGCATTCTCATTACCCCATTTGAGGTTCTCACGAATACTTCCTGAAAATAAGGTATTCTTTTGAAGTACCATAGCTACTGCGTTACGCAGTGATTCGATATGATAATTCTTTACATTTACGCCACCAACAAGTACTTCTCCTTCTGTCACATCATATAACCTTGGAATAAGCTGTACAAGTGAAGTTTTAGATGAGCCTGTTCCCCCAATAATACCAATGGTTTGACCAGCTTTAATTTTAATATTAATTTTTTCTAAGTTATTTTCTTCACTTTCTTCTTCATACTTAAAGCTTACATTTCTAAATTCAATATCTCCATTTGCCACTTCAAAAACAGGGTTATCTGAATCCTTGATATCTGGTTCTTCTTCTAATACTTCAATAATACGTGCTGCTGAAGCAATAGAACGAGAAATCATCATCAGTACCATAGCAAGCATCATAAGAGACATTAAAATTTGGAATGAATAAGATACGAAGCTTGTTAATTTACCAACTTCTAATACCCCTTCACCAATCATGTTTCCACCGAACCAATAAATAGCAATCATACTTGCAAACATGACAAGTTGCATAATTGGCATGTTCAATACAATAAGAGAAAAGGCCCCTTCTGATGCTCTTAATAAACCATCATTACCTTCACCAAACTTTTCTTTTTCTTTTTTCTCTCTTACAAAAGCTTTTACAACACGTATACCAATTAAATTTTCTTGTAAAATCGTATTTAACTTATCTACTGATTTTTGCATTCGTTCGAATCTTGGTCTTACTTTAAATATAATAAATCCAATAGAAAGAGCTAATACTGGAATTGAAACTAAGAAAATAAGTGCTAATTTCGGACTAATAAGTATTGCGAAAATACATGCAAAGATCATCATAATTGGTGCTCTAACTAAAAGTTTAATTCCTATTGTCGCTGCATTTTGAATAGCCGTAACATCTGTTGTTAAGCGTGTAATTAAAGAAGCTGTACTAAACTTCTCAATATTTTTAAATGAATAGGTTTGAATCTTTTTATACTGTGCACTTCTAAGTTCTGCACCTAAACCTTGACCTGCAATAGCAGCAAATCTTGCAAGGCCTAAACCACAACTTAATGAAATAAGTGCAACAACCACCATGAGTATCCCAAGCTTAATCGTATAAGCTATGTTCCCATTAGTGATACCAACATCTACGATTTGTGCCATAATAAGAGGAATCACAAGTTCAAAAATTGCTTCAAATGTTGCAAATAGAACCGCTAGCATGGCTTCCTTCTTATATTTTTTCATATAAGGCATTATCTTTTTAAGCATATGTCCACCCCTTCTACTAATTATTCTACCTAGTTTATAAATCTAGATAGATAACAGGCCATATTTATGTCTTTAACTTTATTTAATAAGAATATAGCAGGCTATCTATCTAGATTTAATGATACTTCTAATTTTCTAGTCCATCTAATACTAAGATTAATAATCTTTCAAGTTCATCTCTTTCTTCTACCGATAATCTTTGCGTTAACTTATTCTCAACTTTCTTCGGTCCTAATTCAAGCATCTTATCTAATAATTCTTTACCTTTTGGAGTTACGGTTAATTTTTTATACCTTGCATCCTTTAGGTTTATTTCACGCTTAATTAGTTCCTTACCTTCTAACCGATTGAGAATCCCAGTTATAGTAGGATTTGTAGAGTTAAAAAACTCTTCAATTTGCTTTTGAAAAACATCTTGATTTTTCTCATGAAAATAGATATACCTTAATACTTCATTTTGCATCAGGGTAATATCAAATTGCTCAAGCTCCTTGTTAAGCTCATTCACAATCTTTTTTTCAATGCACTTGATCAGCATCCCAATATGTTTTTTCTCTGAACTATACTTCATTTTTATCCCCCTTACAATTAGATAGCGCGCTATCTATTATAACATTTTTACATTTAGTGTCAATAAAAATTATTTCTCTATCTCTTTATTACTTATCACATAATGTTCAAGTAACATACACATTCATGCGCTTTAATATTAGTACTCAAAATAGATTCTAATTTTTTAACAATTAAGGAGCTAATGACATGAAAAGTAAAATTATTTTAGGAACTATACTAAGTTTTAGCCTCTTTTTACTAGGCTTAATGAGTTACTCTTGCTCACCTAATAATAAGATTCCTTCTGAAAATATTAATGCCGTTTTAAGCATTTTAGAAGATGATGTTAGTGGAATAGCTTGGTCTAATCAGTCTACAGTTAACCTTAACTCGCTTTCAGCTTCTAACTCGCAAGGTATTGAGTTTACTTCCTCAGGCGTCGTCATTACCGATGGAGGAAACTATATCTTTTCAGGAACTTTAAAAAATGGCTCCATTACTGTAAATACAGATGAAGTAGTAAACCTTACTCTTAATAAAGCAAGTATTACTAACCCCTCTGGTCCTGCTCTTTATATCAAAAATGCTGCCCAGACCTATGTAACACTTATTTCTAATACGAAAAACTTTCTTGTAGATGGTAAAGACCATTCAAATCCAGAAACAGCAGGCGCCATTTATACCAATGCCCCAATTATTTTCCAAGGTGGCGGATCTCTAGATATTACCTCTATCTCATTCAATGGCATAAGTAGTCACGCTCCTATTATAATGAATAATTGTGCCCTTACCATTAATGGTGTCACTACTCAAAAAGAATTAGACTAATAGATTAGTCTAATTCTTTTATTATTATTATTTTTTTTGCTTAGACATCTTTCTATCCATCTGTAAATCTCATCAAAGACAATCACAAGCATTGCAGTTCCTAATATTTTTAGCCACATACTCATACTTAAAGGGACCGTGTTAAATATGGCACCACCATACTGGGTGATGATTACTTGTAAGATAAAGGTTAATAATAAACCACCTAATAACTGCTTATTTTTAAATGCATGTTTGAGCCCACTTTCACTAGTTAGTTTCTTACTATTAAATGCATTAAATAAATGACATACCATAAAGAAACTAAAAATAACGGTTGCACATTCTTGTTCTAGTGCTCCTAAGAAGTTAAAATGACTCTGTAGCAAGCATAAGATAGAAATAATTGCTCCATTTCTCAAAATACTTTTTAGCATTTCTTTAGAAACAATGCTTGCTTTTCTTTCAACAGGACTTCTTTTCATTACCTCAGAAGAGATAGGTTCCAAGCCTAATGTTAATGCTGGTGGCCCATCCATTACAATATTAATCCATAATAGTTGTAGTGCTGTAAAAGGTGCCTTTAATCCCATGAGTAGCGAAATCACCACCAATGCTACAGCTGATATATTAACTGTAAGCTGGAATTGAATGAACCTTTGGAAGTTATCATAAAGCCCTCTTCCCCATTCAATAGCTTTCGTAATGGTTGAAAATGAATCATCTAATAGAATCATATCACTGGCTTCTTTGGATACTTCCGTTCCAGAAATCCCCATAGCTATTCCTACATCTGCCCGCTTTAGAGCAGGTGCATCATTAATACCATCTCCAGTAACAGCTACTACACTTCCCATACTTTTAAGCGTTTCTACCACTCTCATCTTAATAAGTGGTGTACTCCTAGCAATCACCCTAACATGAGGAATAATCTTTCTAAAAGATTCATCATCCAAATTTTCTAGTTCTCTTGCTTCTACTACCTTATCTTCAGGTCCAATAATATCTAGCTCTTTTGCAATGGCTCCTGCCGTTACCACATTATCTCCAGTAAGCATTTTAAATTCTATACCAGCTTCCTTACAACTAAGAACGGCATCATATGTTTCTTTCCTTAATGGATCTGTGATGACCGCAAATCCATCATAAATCATATGCTTTTCATAAGACGCTAGATTTTCTATATCTTCTCTATTTAACTCCTCTAAGGCAACAATTTTATGACAAAAAGCAATCAGTCTACATGCCTTTTTTTGATAGCCATACATTAGAGCCTCTAGCTCTTTTTTTCTTGATGCTTCTAAATCACAAAGCATCAATATTTTTTCAGGACTACCCTTTGTATAAACAATGTAGTTACCTTCATGTTCTACGATGGTTGTCATTTTCTTAACCTCTGATGAGAAAGGTTCTGTATAAATAACCTCTGCATTGGCTCTACAACTTCTATAATCCATCCCTCTTTGCTTAGCTTCTTTTAGTAAAGCACATTCTGTAGGACTTCCTATAAAAGATAGTTTTTCTTCTGCTTCCCCCTCTATCTTTAGATTAGCTGTACTATTAATACATATATTGATTAAATCATGATTCTGATTCAGATTGGAAGATGGCGTTTCTTGTTGTAATGTTATAACCGTCATTTTATTTTCTGTAAGCGTCCCTGTTTTATCTGAGCAAATGACATTAATCGCTCCAATTGTTTCACAGGCAATCATTTTCTTTACCAAAGCATTTTGTTTAGAAAGCTTCATAACATTAATAGCTAATGAGGCAGCTACAATGGTTGATAGTCCTTCTGGTACTGCTGCTACAATAAGAGCAATAGCTGATATAAATGCTTCCGAAACAACTTCTAAATTAATAGGGGATTGGCTCATTCCTAGCTGTAAGACAAAAGTAATAACTGCACATATACCACCTAACAATGTAATTATCTTTCCCAATCTACCTAACTTTTCTTGTAAGGGCGTATTACTTTCCTTTGGTTGTGCTAATGCTCCTACTATTTTTCCAAACTCCGTGTGAGTCCCTACTTGTGTGACTACCATTTTGCCCATTCCACTCACTATAAAACTTCCGCTATAGAGCATGTTATACCTTTCGGCTATTACTGCTTCGTCTACACATTTATTGGTTTGCTTCTTTACTGGTAAACTTTCTCCTGTAAGTGAAGATTCATCTACTTCTAAGTGGCTTGCTTCTATAAGCCTTCCATCTACCATTACTTTATCACCAGTAGATAACAAGACAATGTCTCCTACTACCAATTCCCTTTGATTAATAAGGGTTACACTACCCTCTCTAAGTACCTTAACTTGTATAGCCTCCTTCATTGCACTCAGTAATTCAAAGGCTTTCTCGCTCTTTCCCTCCATTACTAGCGTAATAATCAAGGTTAGAGCAATAGCTACAATAATGCCTATACCTTCTATAAATTCTGCTTCATAGCCATTGTAATATTTAATGGTATTAATCACTAAAGTAATCCCTGTAGCAATCAGTAAGATGATAATCATAGGATCTTTCATCGCTTCTATCATTTTACTAGTTAGGCTTTTCTTCTTTTTTTCTATCCCTATGTTAGCCCCATACATTTCTCTATGTTTAATAACCTGTTTTTTATTTAAGCCTACATGCTCATCTACTCCTAATCTTTTCAGCGTTTCATAGCTTTCCTCTTTATACTCCAACATTATTTCGCCCCGCCTTCTTATAATGATTTACCATTAATCCTTCTACAAAATTCTATTATCTAATCCATTCCTTTTATGCAAAAAATATTTTTACCCCTCCTTTTTATAATAAAAAAGACTCATGCATAGCTTACTTAGAAGTTATGTATGAGTCTCGTCTTTTCCAGATAAGCCAGATCTTACGATCATGTATGTTGACCTATCTACGTAGTTAAAACCACGTCAACTACTCCCTCATGATTGGAATTCATTTTACTTTATACTTATGTGATACCCTAATAAAATGTCACACTTTATTTACATGATATAATACATATTTTCCCCTTTATCTTCGTAAACTAATGCTATTATCTAGATTGTTAGGGTTATACTTAATTAAATTGGAGGATACTCTATGTTTAAAAAGGCTTTACTTTTAATATTAATACTTACATTTTTTACTAGTTGTAGTAATCATGAACATGTTAAACAAATTGATATCAATGACGCAAAGGCTATTGCTTTGTCCTACTATCCTAATAGTAATATTACCTCTATTTCTTTTAATGATGAGCATACAACACCTATCTATTCTATGGACCTTACTGATGAAACCAATCATTATGAGATCGAGGTAAATGCTATTGATGGCACACTTACTGAATATACAAGAGAACCTATCTCTTCTCCTTCAACACTTAGTATTGATCAAGCAAAAGCAAAAAGGCTTGCACTTAATCTTCACTCTGGTGAAATTACAGAGTTTAGTTTAGATGAATCTTCGCCAATACCTTATTATGAAATTACCATTAATGACGGCACCTATGAATATGAACTTGAAATCAACGCCTTAACTGGTGAAGTTATTGAACTAAATCAAGAAATTCTCGACTACTAAATCCATGTTATTACTGTATCACTGTTTATTTGTTGTTTAAATGATTTTATAGACCAAATAAAATAATAGGAGATGCCCTAAGTTTAAGGGCATCTCCTATTATTTTCACCACTCATCTAACAATCCGATGCGGCTTATTATTTAGTTTAAATCCAAACCGTGTCCGTTCCTCAGTATAACAGATTTTTTCTATTAGTGATATAGTTAACAGTAATCTAAATTAGTAAAGTAGGTTAGCATCAAACTTTTCAATCCATATTTCTTTAAGCAGCTTAAGATCTTCTTTAAATTCTTCTAGAGTTTGTTCGGGTTTCTTTTCTAAATTTTCTAGAATCTCTAGCACAAATGCTTCTCGTCCCATCTCCATGAAGTCAGCTCTCATCTTCATACTAAAAGGATCATTCATTTGCTTCAAAAAATTAAAACGATTAATCGTTCCTTGAAGTTCTGCTGTTGCATCTACTAGAACTTTTCCATTTTGTGTATTCTTTACTGCATAAACAGCCCCTTCAACTTTAGCTTCCATAGCCTCTTGTACTAATTTTTTACGTTCTGCTTTATTCATTGCTATTATTCTCTCCTCTTTCTTTACCTTAAATATCTCATTCTCTTTTATGATGCGCTCAGCTTTCTTTTGAATACCCTCTAATGGCATTTCATCTGTTAGAATGTAGAACTGTCCTGCTTCCATTCCTCTAAAAATAAGTTCTGCTACTTTCTCTGGTGAATTACCAGTGGTTACACCTTCAGTCATTGCCTGATTTACATTGTCTATAAGTTTCTTCTCGCTCTCTGTAATGCCTGCTATAGCAGATACTTGCTCACTATAACTCTGTTCTTTAAAGCCTGTGCTCTTTTCTTCTACTCTATTTCTCTCACTAGATAATATTTGAGTATTCACA
>JAHLFQ010000164.1 GCA_018883705.1 Candidatus Cellulosilyticum pullistercoris | reverse complement strand
ACTGAATAAGCATAGGAACATCTGATAAACCCTTCTCCATAGCTTCCAAATGCTGTTCCTGGTACTACTGCTACTTTCTCTTCTTTTAAAAGCCTCTCACAGAATTCATCACTTGTCATTCCTGTTGACTTAATACATGGAAAAACATAGAATGCTCCCTCTGGTTCAAAACAAGATAAGCCCATACTTCTAAAATGATTGACCATTAATCTACGACGCTGATTGTAACTTTCACACATCATATCCACATCCTGGTCTCCATTTTTCATTGCTTCTATTGCTGCATATTGACTCGTAGTTGGCGCACACATTATAGCAAACTGATGAATTTTAGTCATTTCTTTCAAAATAGGAGCAGGTCCTAATACATAACCAAGTCTCCATCCTGTCATTGCATATGCTTTAGAAAAACCGCTAATCAATATGGTACGTTCATACATCCCCTCAATATTAGCAATTGAGACATGTTTTTTCCCATATGTAAGTTCTGCATAAATCTCATCGGATAATACAATAATATTTGTTTCTCGTAACACCTCTGCAATAGCCTCTAAATCTTCCCTTTCCATAATTGCTCCCGTTGGATTATTAGGATAAGGTAAAATAAGTACTTTTGTTTTAGGTGTAATCGCACTTCTTAGTTCATCAGCTGTTAATTTAAAATTATTCTCTTCTTTTGTCTCTATGGGAACAGGTGTACCTCCTGCATAAATGGTGCAAGGTTTATAAGAAACATAACTTGGCTCTGGAATAAGCACTTCATCACCTTGCTGTACCAGTAAACGTAGTGCAATATCAATAGCTTCACTACCACCTACTGTTACTAACACTTGTGTTTTTGCTTCATAGCTTAATTCAAATCTTCTTTTCATATAACGACAGATTTCTTCTCTTAATTCTAGCAGACCTGCATTCGCAGAATAAAATGTTCTCCCTTTTTCAAGAGAATAAATCCCTTCTTCACGTATATGCCAAGGCGTATCAAAATCTGGTTCACCAACTCCTAAGGAAATTGCATCTCCCATTTCATTGACTATATCAAAAAATTTACGGATTCCCGATGGCTGTACATCCGTTACACGTTTAATCATCAATTCATTATAGTTTATCATGGTGAAACAATCATCCTTCCATCTTTTTTCTCTTCTTCAAATACAACACCATAGTCTTTATATTTTTTTAGAACAAAATGAGTAGATGTACTTAATACTGATTCTAATGGTGCTAGCTTTTGTGCCACAAATAAAGCCACTTCTTTCATTGTTTTTCCTTCAATAATAACAGTAAAATCAAAACCACCAGACATTAAGTAAACTGATTTTACTTCGCTATATTGAAAAATACGTTCTGCAACTTTATCAAAACCTTCTCCGCGTTGTGGCGTTACTCTTACTTCAATGAGTGCCGTAACAACTTCCTTACTTTCTGTATGATCCCAGTTGATTAATGTATTATAACCACATATAATTTGTGCATTTTCCATCTCAGTAATGGCCGTTCTTACTTCTGCTACGTCTTTTCCAATCATGATAGCGATATCTTCCGCTGATAAACGACTATTGTTCTCAAGCAATCTTAAAATTTCATTCTTCATACCTTCATCTCCTCTTATTGATATAGTCATTATTATATATAATTTTCTTAATACTTACTATGGATTTTCATCATCTTCTTCATATTCTATGTAAATTTCCCCTATTTGAACAGTACCACATACATATCAATGTCATTTTAGTGTGGCTTCTTAACTTATAAAAACAAATAGAAGCCTCATGAGGCTCCTATTTGTTTTTATAAGTTTAAATTTTCTATTTCTCTCTTTTTTTGCTTTAACTTTTACTTTTAGGATTGGCAACAAGGGCAGCTAAATAACCAAAGACTACGGCAACAGTAATTCCTGAAGCCGTTGCTGTAAGCCCTCCTGATAAGGCGCCTAATAGGCCATCACTTGTAACTGCTTCCATAGCCCCTTTTGCTAATGTATAACCAAAACCTGAAATAGGTACTGTAGCACCTGCTCCAGCAAATTCTACAATAGGTCCATAAACACCTATAGCTTGTAAAACAGCTCCAGAGACAAGAAAGAGTACCATGACCTTGCCATTAGTTAACTTTGTTCGATCAAGTAAAATTTGTCCAATAACACAAATGAGGCCGCCTACAGTAAAACACTTTACATATTGCATAAATAAATCCATCATTTTTCCTCCTACTTCATCTCAATACATACGGCATGTGCAATGCCTGGGATGGTATTACCTTGTTGCGTACTGCCTTGACTCATAAGGGCCCCTGTAGGAACAAGTAAAATCTTTTTCAAATTTCTATTTAAAAGTTCTTTATAGAAATACCCTGTAAAGATAGATGCACTACAACCACAGCCACTCGCTCCACAGTTCGTTTTTTGCCTTTCATCATCATACATCAGTTTCCCACAGTCCATTAACACATCACTTAAATCAGTCCCTAATCTTTTAGCGACATCAATGGCAATATCTATGCCACAGTTTCCTAAATCACCTGTGATAATTGCATCAAAGTCACTTGGCTTTTGATTTGTATCTTCTAAATGTGTCAAAATTGTATCGACTGCTGCCGGTGCCATAGCAGCACCCATATTAAATGCATCTGTCATCCCTAAGTCAACAATTTTCCCCGGTGTAATGGCTGTAATTTGAGGCCCTTCACCACACCTTGAAATAAGTACAAATCCACTTGCTGTAGCTGTCCATGTTTGTGTTTCTGTACGTTGACCTGCATACTCTAAAGGATATCGAAATTGTTTTTCTGCTGCACAGTTATGGCTACTTGTTCCTGCCATAACCAAATCTGCCATACCACCTGCTACTGCCATGCTTGCAAGGCACATAGATTCTCCCATGGTAGAACAGGCGCCAAAAAGCCCAAAGAAAGGAATATTAAAGTCTTTTATACCAAACGTACTAGCGATGACTTGATTTTGTAAATCTCCAGCAAAAATATATTGAATATCGTTAGGTACTTTATGTGCTCGGTCTAATAAGCCTTGAATGGTCGTTTGTACCAAACGTGCTTCTGCCTTTTCCCAAGTATCTTCTCCTAATAACTCATCTTTACAATGATGATCAAAATATTTCCCCATCGGTCCTTGCGTTTCTTTAGGTCCTACACTTGAATACGCACAAGTAATAACCGGTGGCGTTTTATAAGTAATAGTTTGTTTACCTAGATGTCCCATAATATGCCTCCTAAATAAAGTAATAAATAATACCAATAATCACACTAGAAATAGTACCAAATACAATAACAGGGCCTGCTATAGTAAAGATCTTAGCACCTAGTCCATAAATATAGCCCTCTTTTTTATACTCCATACCTGCACTAACCATAGAATTGGCAAATCCTGTAATCGGTACAAGCGCCCCTGCACCACCAAATCTCCCAACATTATCATAAACATTAAAAGCCGTCATTACCGCACTAATAAAAATCAAACTATCTGTTGCCCATGTACTTGCTTCTGGAAACGAAAGTCCCCAAAACATATAACTATCAATAAGTATTTGCCCTAATGAACAAATAATACCTCCTATAAAAAAAGCTTTAATACTATTTACAAATACTTTATTTTTGGGAGAATGCTTATCGACAATTTTTTGATACTCACTTTTTACTTGATTAATGTTAGACATTGATTTTCTCCTTTACCCAGTAATAATTTCTATAAAATACGGATAAATCCAATAACACAAAGAACCTGCTAGCTTACCTAGTGCTAAAGCAAATACAACTAATGTAATACCTTTTCTAATTTTAATACGCCTATTTATAATAGGAAGTACATCTAGTACCTCTGCAAGGGCAATAATAAGTGCTCCAATAAACATTCCAAACGCAAATAATAATATGACGATTAGAATAGGAATATTGGGCAATCTAAAGTGCCACATTGAAAAAATACTCCCTAGTATACTACCCATAATAATGGCATTTTCATACCACATCATAGCATGTACTGTTTTAGTACGATATGCCATAAGCGGAATCACACCAATGATAGAAATAAAGGCAACTACACCTCCAGAAACCACAAATCCTGCACCTAGTCCTAAAATAATTCTTATAATAACACTACATACTTCCCACATCATGGTTCTCCTCTTCTGCGGTCAGTAATTGTTGCAATTTCACAATTCTCCACATCCATTTCATAATTTTTCATTTCAACTTGCATAGGTGTGGGATCTTCTGTAATTTTGCGAAAACCAATATGGTTAAAGAAAACAATAATACCTACAGTAATTCCTATAGAATAAGGAATAGTAAATAGGAAAGGTTGCTCTACTGCTTCACCTGTAAACATCTGATTAAGAATAATAAAGGTTTTTCCCAGTGAAGTATCCGTATTATAGGTCATAATAGCAATACATGCGCCTGTAAATACAATCATACACACCCCTAGTACTTTCACCCATTCCCAAATATCCTTAGGCTTAGTAGGTTTAGGTTGATACTCAATAACAATATCAGGCTCTCCCAAATTTTGAATCTCTGCTTTAGGATAATCCTTCCAAATTCTATTAATGATTTCGATAATCGTAATAATATATTTACC
>JAHLFQ010000163.1 GCA_018883705.1 Candidatus Cellulosilyticum pullistercoris | reverse complement strand
GTTGCTGAGGAGACTAAGAATCGTATTTTTGAGACGGCAGAGGAACTCGATTATGTAAGCAGCCATAGAAAGAAAAAGCAGAGAACCTTAAATATAGGCATTGCTCATTGGTATACAAAGGAGCAAGAAATGAAAGACCCTTACTATTTAGCATTAAGAATAGCTGTAGAAAAAAAGTGTGATGAAGAAGCTATTGTTTTTCAACGTCTAGCATCCTATGACAAAAGTCATAAGGCATTTGACGGCATTATTGCCATAGGGAAGTTTGGACAAGATGCCATTAGCAAGCTAGAGGCTTATGAATGCCCTATTGTATTTGTAGATTTTTCACCTGATGAAGAAAAATTTGATGCAGTTGTGACTGATTATAAAAAGGGCGTCTGTAAAGCACTTAGTTATTTGATTGATATGGGGCATCAGGAAATTGGCTATATTGGAGGATGTGAGTATTTAGAAGGAGTACCTATTCAAGATGAAAGAGAGATTACCTTTAAGGCGTTTATGGAAGAAAAGCATCTGTTTCATAAAGAATGGGTAATGAAGGGGGCGTTTTTACCAGAGGAAGGCTATAGGCTTATGAAAGCATGTTTGGGCCAAGATCAGTATCCCTCAGCGTTCTTTGTGGCTAGTGACCCTATGGCTATTGGAGCCTATAAAGCCATTTCTGAGGCCGGTTTAAAAGTAGGAGAAGACATTAGCCTAATTGGTTTTGACGATATTTATACATCACAGTTTCTAACACCTAGCTTAACAACAGTTAAAGTTTATACAGAATTTATGGGAAAAACAGCCGTAGAAGTACTTATAGAGAATATTAAATTGAAGCATGAAGTTCATAAGCAGATATGGATTCCTACAAAACTTATGATTAGAGAAAGCTGTAGAAAAAGAAAATAATTACTGTTGGAGAGGGAAAATGAAAAAGAGCAGTCAAGAAATTGTTCTAGAGTCAGGAAGAAAAATCACAAAGTTTAGTTTAGAAAACGATAAGGGGATGCAGATTGAAGTATTAAGTTTAGGTGCAACTCTTATTAAAGTCATGGTTCCAGATAAAGATCATAATATAGAGAATGTGGTTCTTGGTTGGCAGGATATGAATGTCTATGAAGCACATCCAGGTAACTGTGGCGCCATTATAGGAAGAGTTGCTGGGCGCATTTACAAGGGAGAGTTTACTTTGGAAGGGAAAAAGTATCATCTGCCTAGAAATCACTTTAAAAATACTTTACATGGTGGAATTAATGGATTTCATACAAAAAATTGGGAAGGTCTATTTGAAGAAAGTAGTGACCACATTTCATTAAAAATGAGCTATTTAAGTAGAGATAATGAAGAAGGTTTTCCAGGGAATCTTAAAGTTATGGTTACTTATACATTAAGTAACACTAATGAATTAACCATTAGCTATGAAGCCATAACAGATAAAGAAACCCTTGTAAATTTAACGAATCATGCTTATTTTAATTTATCAGGAGATGCAAAACGAGATATCTATGAGCAAGAGTTATATATTGATAGTGATGCGATTTATGAATTAGATGAAGAGCTGATTCCTACAGGAAATATGCTTTCTTTAGAAAATGAGCCTTATTTTGACTTTAGAATAGCAAAGAAGCTAGGTCAAGATATTGACAAGGAAAATGAACAATTAAAAAATGGGCATGGCTACGATCATATCTGGAAGCTGAATCAAGGGAAAGAGGCAATAAGTCTTTATGATTCTGTTTCAAAAAGATGTATGACTATTACAACTTCTGAACCTTGTGTAATAGTTTATACCATGAATGAGGCTAGTGAGTCTTTCTTATTATCCAATGGAATGCCCCAAAGACCAAGGCTTGCAGTGTGTTTTGAAACTCAGAAAGCAGCAGTTGGCTATCATGAGATAAACAAACAAGCTATTACCTTAAAACCAGACAATATCTATAAACAACAAACAACATTTAGGTTTTTTATTAAATAAAGTTAGTCAAAAGGACTAAAAGTCAATGAAGACTTTGGGTCCTTTTTTGTTTTTTTTACAAAATACTAAGTTGACAGATAGATATTAAAAAGATATAATTAATTTGTAATAATTACTTAATAATTAAAATAAAACATTAACAAATGAGAAATAAGAAATTATAAAGTACATCACTAAAATTCAGGGGGTAAGGTATGAAATACCATAAGCTTATTTTGTTGGGGACAGTTCTATTAGCCTCAGTTATAGATACTCAAGCAGCAGTGTATGGCACTTTGAAACAGGATATGTATTTTAATGTAAATAATGGTGAAAAGATTGTTAAGGAATCTGGTACAGGTGTTAGTATTATCGATGTGGATGAAAATAACTACTTAATTCGATTAGATGCAAACTCAAATGACTTAGTCAGTAAAAAATTGGTGGAGATTCAAGGGATTATTACAACGACAAAAACAAGTGACGTCACCATTATGAAAGAGCCAAGTATAGAGTCAGAAGTGCTTGAGACTATTGCAAAAGATGAGCTTGTTATGGCTTTAGAAAAAGACGGTGACTTTTACAAAGTAAAAGTAAATGACCAAGTAGGATACATACATGCTTCAGATTTAGTGAATGGTAAGCTTTTAAGTCTAGACCAAGCAAGTACCCCAAAAAGTCTAGGTGAAGAAATTATAAGTTATGCAAAGAACTATCTTGGAGGGAGATATGTCTATGGAGGCAATAATCTAAATACCGGTGTAGATTGTTCTGGTTTTGCACAACAGGTTATGAAGC
This sequence comes from Candidatus Cellulosilyticum pullistercoris, assembly GCA_018883705.1. GTDB lineage: Bacteria > Bacillota > Clostridia > Lachnospirales > Cellulosilyticaceae > Cellulosilyticum > Cellulosilyticum pullistercoris. The sequence continues at coordinate 619 of JAHLFQ010000163.1, read as the reverse complement.
ATTTTAATATTTCATTAGAGAGAAGTTCAAGAGCACAATATGCTTCAAATGGTTATAAAATAAGTGAGACGGAACTTATGCCAGGAGATTTAGTGTTCTATGGAAATGATGGCTATGTGAATCACGTAGCGATTTATGCAGGGGATGGTAAGATCATTCATGCAAGTACAGAAAAAACAGGTATTATCATGAGTAATTTATATTACGGTAAAGCGATAATAGGGATAAAACGAGTTATTTAATCAATAATCTGGGAGAATAAAATGAGAAAAAAATTTTTACATATATTATTAGGAACAGCAACAGTACTAGGATGTTATTCAAGCCTTATGGCAGCAGAAATTGGAATCGTTAATAGTAATACAAAAGCATTCGTAACACCAGAAGAAGATGCAAAAGTATCTTTGCGTGTTTTTGAAGGTGAAGAAGTTGCTGTGAATCAAGAAATTAATGATTATTATGAGATAGTCGTAGATGATGAAATTGTATACATAGAAAAAGAATATATTACTGTACAAGTAGAAAAACCAGAAGTAGTTGAAGAAGTGGCAGAGACGGTAGAAACAGTTGTAACACCAGTAGAGCCAACTGTAGTAGCGCCAGTACAAACAACACCAGT
>JAHLFQ010000162.1 GCA_018883705.1 Candidatus Cellulosilyticum pullistercoris | reverse complement strand
TGTAGAGGTTAAAAAATTATCAACAACAGCAACCTCATAACCTTGCTTTATTAGCTCAATACATATATGAGATCCTGTATAACCTGCTCCACCTGTTACTAAAATAGCCATAGCATATCCCCCTTGATTTCTAATTTCTTTTCATTCAAATTATAGCCTAATTTAATGTTTAAATCTATATTTTTAAATTTTTATCGATTTTTTTGTTATTTCACATAGACTTCTCGCTATTTTTTCCTAATTATTTTATTTTATGATATATCTCTTATATCATTATCTATCTTCCTCTAAGAAAGCGTTTCGACTTAGTAACTATCTCACCTTAATAAGTACTCTGCATAATGTCTTTTCGACGATAAATACCCAAGATAAAGTGTCCCTTCCTTGAGCTGAAAGACATTGTTAGATTTTTATTCTGTTCTTTATATGCAAAAACGACTTGTTAAGGATGATTCCTTAACAAGTCGTTTTTCTTATATTGTTACATCTATTTATTTTAAAACTTTTTTAGCAACTTCCACAACATGTTCTACTGTGAAACCATTTTTCTTGAAGATCACACCTGCTGGTGCTGATTCACCGAAGTTATCCATTGCAATAACTTCTCCTTCAAGACCTGTATATTTATGCCATCCGAATGATGAAAGTGCTTCTACTGCTACTCTCTTTGTTTTGTTTGATGGTAAAATAGATTCTTTGTATTCTTTAGATTGTTCTTCAAATACATCCATAGAACTCATACTTACTGCTGCTACCTTAATACCTTCAGCTTCAAGTTCTTTAACAGCTCCTACTACAAGTTGTACTTCTGAACCTGAACCAATTAAAATGATGTCCGCATCTTGTGGCTTAACGCCTGCTACCACATACGCACCTTTTTTAGCTTCTGCACCTGTTTTTTCAAGATAAGGAAGGTCTTGTCTTGTAAGCACGATTGCTACTGGCTCTGTTTTGCTATTAAGTGCATATTCCCATGCAGCTACTGTTTCTTTTGCATCTGCTGGTCTAAACGTTACCATGTTTGGTGTACTACGAAGCATTGCAAGTTGTTCAATAGGTTGATGAGTTGGTCCATCTTCACCTACACCAATGCTATCATGTGTGAGTACATAAGTAACAGGTAATTTCATGAGTGCTGCAAGTCTCATTGGATTTTTCATATAATCACTAAATACGAAGAATGTTGAACAGAAGGTTTTAAGTCCACCATGAACAGCGATACCATTTGCAATAGCACCCATTGCATGCTCACGGATACCAAAGTGAAGATTACGTCCTGAATAATCTTCTGCACTAAAATCTCCTTTATTATTCATATAAGTTTTAGTAGATGGTGCAAGGTCAGCTGAACCACCAATGAGGTTTGGTACTAAATCTGACATATAGTTAATGACATCGAAAGAAGCATTACGTGTTGCTTTTTTACCTTCTAAATCTGTGTAGTTTTTATAAATATCTAAGCTAATTTCTTCATCTGAATGCCATCTATCCCATTCTGCTCCAAGTTCTGGATACGCCTTTTTGTAGTTAGTGAAAAGCTCATTCCACTTGGCCTCTTTTGCTTCACCTGCTTTAACAAGCTCTGCCATATGGGCTCTTACGTCATCTGCTACAAAAAATTCTTCATTGTGATGACTTAAGAAGGCTTTCATTTCTACTATATTATCTACTCCAAGAGGTTCACCGTGTGCTGATGCTTTCCCTTGTTTCTTAGGACAACCATATCCAATTTGTGTTTTTATCTCAATAAAACTTGGCTTACTTAAGTTTGCTTTAGCTTGTGCTATGGCTTTACTGATTGCTTCTGTATCATTTCCATCTTCTACGAAGAAAGTTTCAAACCCTTGTGCTTCAAAGCGTGCACGTACATTTTCTCTAAAGGCAATATTTGTATCACCTTCGATTGTAATATTATTTGAATCATATAATACAATAAGCTTGCCTAATTTTAAGGTACCAGCTAATGCTGCTGCTTCATAAGAAATACCTTCCATTAAACAACCATCGCCCACTAATGCATAAGTATAGTGGTCTACAATATCATAACCTTCTTTATTAAACTTCGCTGCCAAATGTTTCTCAGCCATTGCCATACCTACAGCAGTTGCAATACCTTGCCCAAGTGGACCAGTTGTTGTTTCAATCCCTACTGTATGACCGTACTCTGGATGTCCTGGTGTTAAACTACCTTCTTGACGGAATGCTTTTAAGTCTTCCATCGTTACGCCATATTCAAATAAATGAAGTAATGTGTAAAGTAATGTTGAACCATGTCCTGCAGAAAGTACGAAACGATCTCTATTTTCCCACTTAGGGTTTTTAGGATTGTGATTCATGTGCTCTGCCCATAAAGTATAGGCCATAGGTGCTGAACCTAGTGGAAGCCCTGGATGTCCTGAATTTGCTTTTTGGATTGCCTCTGCAGCGAGTACACGAATACTATTAATCGTTTTTTGTGATATTGTGTCCATTTTTTCCTCCTTAGAATGGTAACAAATCATTTTGCCACTTTTATCTTTATTATTATATCGTCTTTTCTATAAGATGTATATTGAATTTTTATATAAGATTTATTTATTTTTAATGATTTTATCTAATTTTTAATCTATTCTAATAAAAATACAATAAGATTATATATTATCTTTATCCAAGTGTCCCAAACGAAAAGTACCTTATAAAATATATCTTGTATATAAGTCTCATAAAATATACCTTACCCTTTATCCTTCTATAGAAACTGACGAAAAGTTTTAATACTTATCAAGAAGCTGTCTTTTAGTCTTTGGCTCTAAAGACTCATTATATTTTTCTACTTATAGGACCAATAAACAAATAAAGAGACTCCATGAAACTTATCTCTTATATTAGAAATAAGTTTCATAGAGTCCCTTTCTATTGATAGACTTTATCCTACAAGAAAGATTACTCACTCTTTGCTTCGCGATGAATGTACATGGCATGAGTATCTATGTTATATAGATGTCCTGTTTCATTTTTATCAATTTGATTTGCTTCTTTTATACTTCCATGCGCGTAGGCTTCTAAATTAGGTGATGTTACTTTCATGCCTACTAACATACGTATATATTGTTCAAAGATAGATAAATCATAAGCTTCTATTGTCAATAAACTCCCTACACCAAGTTCTGGCGTAATATCTATGAGTTCTACCGATTTATTTGCTTTAATTCCATAACGAATTGTATATACGCCTACTGGTTGTAGCTCCTTCATAATCTTACGATTATATCTTGCTAATCTTGTTACCATTGTTTTTGTTAAGGTATCTGCTATTTTTAAATGGCAAGTATCCTCTTCATCATAAATAATTTCAATAGGATCGTATAAATGGACTTTACCTGTTTCGTCTACTAAGCAAATACAAGAAATAGTTTGTTTATAATGAGTAATAGGTTGAAGCATAAAACTATCTGCTTCTTCACCTACCTCAAGGATAAAATCTGCTAAATCTTCTTTTGTATAAATCTCCATTATCTTTGAATAATTTTTATACTGTTTTACAAATCTAAAAGGCATCTCTAAATGCTCAATTTGTGCATAGGCCTCTTCTTTATTATCTTGATAATAGACTTTAGCTACTGGTATTTCTAGAAGTTCTAAAAGCTCCAACGTATTTTTTAAATTACATAATTCATTTAAGGTTTCTTTTCTTGGATAAGTAGGTGCATGTAATTTAACATCTATTTCAAAATCAGGCTTGGTATTAAAAATAACCTTATCGCATCTTAAGCTCAGTTTCTTTACATTTTCATTGGTAATAGGTGCAATGATATGTTCTGATGCCACTTGTGTGCCTATAGCATTTACCTTAGGATCTAGCAAGCATGTACTTATTCCCAATTTTGCAGCTTCCATACATAACATAAGGGCTGAAGCGCCACCACCAACAATCCCAATTTGCTTAACATCACTCAAATTCATTTTGGTTCTCCTCTTAATTTAGTTCTTTCATTATTCCAAGATATATTTTAGCATAACTATAGCTTTATCTAAATCTTTTACTCTAGAAGTAAGTCCAATTACGATTTCTTCGTTTGCATCAATACAAGGTATGTTACTAAGTTTATCTACTCTAATACCATAAACATGGTTTTCTGTAGCTATCTTATTACCATTTTCATCATTTACATAATCACATGTAATTAGATTATCTTTATACTTCTCAAGTAAGTCGCTAAGTGCTGGTATATCTTCTAGTGGTGTAAACATATCTTCACCATAAATCTTTACAAAATCCTCATACGCATCGGAAGACGTCCCGAAAATATCCATTTCGTCTGTTGTAATCATTAAAGGAATCTTTTGAAGCATAACGAAGGCAGACTCAGCATCCTCCCAATTTATATTCATTAGGTCAAGACCTGTTTTAAATTCCTCTTTAAACTGCTGTAAAACACTATTGTAGTCTGTATTAATATGCATCTGTGCTGCAATCACAATATCTACCTCATCGGGTGGTTCTGGGAAGAGTATGGTTTTACCTAGAGAAAATATCATAACAACAGCAATAACGGTTGCTAAAATATGCCACCTATAGTATTCCCAAATATGCTTAACTTTTTCTTTCTTATTCATCTCTTTAAAGGTAATTCCGTATTTTTCCATATGTAAGTGTCCTCCTATTAATTCTTCCCCTTTGCCTGAAGTATAGAGTGTGCTATACTTAGAACAAGTATTTCATATTAATTATAAACTATGATAAATTATAAAGCAAAAATATATTATTTATATGAATATAAGGAGGAATTATGAATTTTCTAGATAAAATGCAGCGAAAATATGGTAAATTTGCTATTCCAAATTTGATGCTCTATATTATGCTTGGGCAAACTATTGTTTTATTCTATAGCTTACTTTTAAATTCAAGCTTGCTTAATCTCTTATACTTTAATCCTATACTGATTATGAGAGGGCAAATTTGGAGACTATTTACCTTTGTCTTTATTCCGAATACTACGTCTCCTATCTTCTTCTTATTTGCCGCTTTTTTATATTATTCCATTGGTTCTGCTTTAGAACATGCTTGGGGTACTTTTAAGTTTAATGTGTATTATTTGTTAGGTATGATTTTTAATATGCTTGGACTTCTCATTGTTCAACTTATTTTCTATAGAGATACCGTTTCAGCTTCTTATTTCTATGTATCAATGTATGCAAATATTACCATTTACCTTAATTTATCTTTATTCCTAGCATATGCCGTACTTTATCCAGAAGTACAATTTTTACTTTATGGTATTCTTCCTATTAAGGTTAAATATCTAGCAGCTATTGATGTCATTTTCTTAGCTTATGGACTAATCTCTGGTACTGTAGGTGATCGTGTACTTGTCATTGTTTCTTTACTTAACTTCTTGTTATTCTTCGGTAGTAAACTGCTCCGTAGCCGTCCTACTACTACTCAGAAACAATTTAAGGTGCAACAACGTGAACTTAAACAAGGTCCTCCTATAAAAGTCGCTTTTCATAAATGTAGTGTATGTGGTAAAACAGAGCTTACTGACCCAGATATGGAATTTAGATATTGTTCAAAGTGTAATGGAAACTATGAATACTGTATGGATCACTTACACAATCATACACACATTGAGTAACATCTTCACTTAATAAAATAAAAAAAGGAATGTACATCCTATCACGTTTTCGTTTGATATACATTCCTTTTTTATTTTACTCTTATATAGGCGGTAAAAATACCAATTTCATTTCTTCTAACTCTTCATATGTATACTGTACCACTGTAATTGCACCAGATAATTTCTGCAAAACTAATTTCATATTTTTATTTATAAGTACTGCTCTATATTCTTCTTCTGTATTTACTCTACTTTCATTGATTTTTAGGATAATATCGCCTTTTTCTATATCCATTTTCCCAATTCTGCTAGGCACAGCTCCTTTAAAATCCATTACTCGTATTCCTTGCTTAGGATATGGATAAAGTAATTCTCCTTGTTCTATATGCGTATCTATAGCAAACAATATTTCATGTAAAATAGGCATACTAATCATAGAAAAAAGAAGTGGTAAATCACCTAAGCTTGTAAGATAGCCTATAACGATTATTACCAGTCCATAGACAAAAATCCAACTTCCCATTATCCTAGCCTTTGCTCTAGGTGTTAACACAAAGCTTGCATTTGAGTAAACAACTGCCGCTACTATCGGAATATAGATACCGTTAATAGAAAAAAGTAGCAGGGGAATAAGCCACTTACCATAAGCTTGATATCCTCCTGCTACTTTTTTTCCTCTGTATGTCATAATAGCCCAGTTTCTATTGCCACCATAACTCAATGTGAGTATCCCTTCAATACAATGAAGGATTCCTACTAGTAGAATCATTTCTACATAAGCTAGATTAAAATAATGACTTTTAAGTCCTGATAATACAAATACTTCGTCAATGATGAAAATAGTGGGCATTACATATGCCATGCAAGTGAATTTACTTTCTATTTGATTCATCATAATAGAAACTATAATGACGATTAAATATGCCCAACTTATAGATATCTTAATGCCAGACAAAATGACAAGTGCACTTAGAAGTAAACTTACGCCACAACTTATCATTATTTCTGTTTTTGTACCCTGTATAAGAAGACCCCCTTACTACTACTCGCTTATTTCTTGTCTTAAGACTTTTATTGCTGTTTGTAATTGGTCATCTTCTGTATCTTCTAAATTACTGCCTCGAATAAGCTTCTCTATTGGTAATCCTATTTGTACATCCGGCTCAATGCCTATCCCTTGAATACAAACGCCACTTGGTGTAAAGTACTGAGACGTTGTGAGCTTAAGTGCTGAACCATCAGAAAGTGGAATAACTGTTTGAACAACACCTTTTCCATAACTGGTCTCTCCTACCATCTTCGCTCTGCCATAGTCTTTTAAGGCACCTGCTACAACCTCTGAAGCACTTGCACTCCTACTATTAATGAGTACTACCATTGGAATATCTGTGTACTGATTATCTGCATAGTATTCAACACTCTTACCATTTTTATCTTTGGTAGAAACAATAATGCCTTCTGGAATTAATTCATCTACTATGTCTTTAGCAATACGTAGTAATCCGCCTGGATTGTTTCTAAGATCTAGTACGATACCCTTAGCATTCTGAGCCTCACTCTTTTCAAGAGCTGTCTTAAACTGTGAATGCGTAAGTTCTTCAAATTTAGTAATTTGGATGTATGCAACTTCATCATCAATCATTCTAAAATTCACTGTTGGATAAGTAATATTACCTCTTGTTAAGGTAAACTCATACGTTGTCTTGTCTGAAGGTCTAAAAATAGTCATCTCTACTTCTGTATCTTTCTCACCTGCAACAAGACTACTTACAATGGTATAGTCATTACCTGATACATTTTTACCTGCTACTTTTATAATTTTGTCATTAGGTAATAAACCAGCTTCTTCGGCAGGTGAACCTTCAAATACTTCTTTAATAACAATACTGTTATCTTCAGCCTCCAAATACATACGTATTCCTATACCGTGATATATTCCACTTGCTTCTTCTTTAAAATCATCATACTCTTTTTGAGTATAATAGGCTGAATACGTATCTCCTACTCCAGAAATAAAGCCTTTATAAATACCCTCTTGCAGTTTATAAGTATCTACATCGCCAACATAGTATTCATTAAGAACACTTTCAAGCATAGATAACTTTCTTACAACATGTTGATATTTATCTACAAAGGCTGTTGTACATAAAACAATAGTGCCGAGAATTAAACTTACAGCAGCACCACGAAAAATGTGTTTACTTTTCATCAATGCTACCTCCTTAGTATTATAGTAATATCTTTAATGTTATTTTATGTTTAATTCATATCTATTATCCTACAAATTTAAGTGTACGCTTTGTATTTATTGGAATTTCTCAAGAACATACTCTAAATAGCTGTCTTCATCTCTTGAAATATAGCCATTTATAAGCTTATTCATTTGGTCTTCTTCATCTAAATACAATGTCACATCTGGCGTTATACCTTCTTCTGATAGCTGCTTACCATATCTATCACAAATGATTCCGCTAGCAACACTCATACCTGTTCCATCTTCAAGACTTATGATTCTTCTAATATAAATTAAGCCGCCAGTGTCACTTCCATAAAGCGTTGCACGCTCTTTAAGAGCTAGGACTAGTGCTTCCCCACCACCTAAGGTACTACTATTCATAAGAATCGCCATACGCGTATCATAAGCTCCATCTTCAGTTGTAAATATCCTAATATGTTCTTCTTTACTCTTTTCTTTAAAGGCAATACCACTTTCTAGAAATAAATCACTTATTTTGCATACTTCTTCTAAATTATCTGTTGATAGGCCTCTTACATCTAATATCATTCCTTTATAGGTATTAGTTGAAACCTCATCTATCATTTCTTTAAGCCGAGCACTCGTACCCTCTTTAATGGTATTTAGTTTGATATACATAACCTCGTCTATAAGTTCTAAGGTTACGTCCTCTAGACTCACTTCTTCGGGTACTAGACTAACCTCTTTAAGTTCATCACCATTTTCTATCGTAAACAGTATAGGTAAACTGGCATTACTAAACGCCTTTTTAATAATGTCATTCTCATTAGAAGGTAAAACTTTAATACCATCTATCTTGGTAATGCAATCTCCTACTTGTATATCTGCTCTTTCAGCTGGTGAGTTCTTTATGACATCCGTAACCATCATAGAATGTCCATCTAAATTCCACATAAGCTTTAATCCTGTGCCATAGTAGTTCCCCTTTATTTGAGCTCTAGCAGCCTTTAAATCATCCTCATTTAGATAATAGGTCACACTATTGTTTAAGCCTTCTAAATAACCTGAATAGATACCCTCCATCCCTGTCTGTTCTTTAAAATCATATAAATAATGCTTACTTGTATAATTAGTTAGAAATTGTAATTTGACAGTAGAAAAATAGGCATTTATTATTTCCTTCTTACCAATGAAGATAATTGCTACTCCAAATATTAGAATACATACCATCCATAATCTAATCTTTTTCAATGCCTTCTCCCTTAACCTTAATATATTAAACCTTAATAAATTATATCCTGTTTTTTACATTTCATACAATTCCAATCTTACTAGTTATTTAGATAAGGCCAAGGACTTGTATGGTCTCCATTAACACGCACTTCAAAGTGACAGTGATTTCCTGTCGCATAGCCTGTACTACCTATCTTGGCAATTACTTGTCCTCTTTTTACTGATTGTCCATTTGAAACAACTAGTGAGGAATTATGTCCATACAAGGTTACAATACCACTGCCATGACTGATCATAATTGTATTTCCATATCCTCTCACCCAACCTGATGTAATAACAACTCCATCAGCTGCAGCAACAACATCCTCTCCATAGCCAGCTGGAATATCAATTCCTGTATGGAACTCTGCTGTTCCAAAAATAGGACTGACACGCCCTACATAATCTGAACTAATGCGATAGTAGCCCGGTACTGGCCACATTAAGGCCCCACCTACATACTGTGTAGGTGCATTAGAACCTGATTGTGCAGCAAGTTGTTTAGTTAGCTCATTAATTTCAGCTTTAAGGTCTTTTGAAACTTGCTCTAAACTTTCAATCTCAGACTGAAGCTTACCTTCTTCTTCTGCTAACGCATTCATCGCTGTTTCTTTTTTACTTCTTACACTTTCTAATTCTTCATTTTTAGCATAAGCTTCTTTTTGCAATAAATCTAACTTATTTTTCTCAGATTCAATAGTTTTCTTTTGTGCTTCTATCTCCTCAATCTGAGCTTTATAATCATCTAATATGGTGTTATCTTTTTGCGAAATACGTCTCACATATTCCATTCTATTAATAGCATCCCAAAAGCTATTTGATGAAAAAAGAACTTGCATGTAGCCAATTTTTTGGTTTTTATACATTTGAACCATTCTTGCCTTAGTGGCATCATATTGTTCCTCTTTCTTTGTATTTGCCAAATCTAATTTTTGCTGACTTTCTTCGATTTGTTCCTTTTTCTCTTCAAGCTGCTCTCCTAGCTCTTTTATATTATTTTGAATATCTACGATTTCTAAGTCAACTGCCTTAATCTCTTCTTCAATAGCAGATTTTTCTTCTTGCTTTTCTGCTATTTGTGCCTCTTTATCTTTGATATTCTGCTCTGTATTACTTAACTGATTCTTCTTATCTGAAAGGGAAGAGGCACTAACAGGCATGAAGACTAATAACATCGCTAAAAAAAGTGTTATTTTCTTTTTCATAAAATCCTCTCCCTACACCTTTAAATGCTTATGAATAGCAAACATACTTCCTATAAGACCAATACCAATTCCTAGTGCTAAATACATTGGAATAAGAGAAGATATAATCTCTGCTGTTGGTACTAAAGAAAGTTCAGCTAAAACACCTGATACATTTGCTGCTTTTTCGCTAATCCAATCATAGGCAAAGGTCACCATCAAAATAGATATTAATGCCCCTATAAAGCCTACTAACATTCCTTCAATCAAAAATGGTACTCGGATAAAGCTATCCGTAGCGCCTACATATTTCATAATATTAATTTCGCGTTTTCTTATGTATACGGTTAGTTTGATCGTGTTAGACATAAGTAGTAGGCCTACTACAATTAAACAGATGAGAATACCATAGCAAATATAATTCACAGTATTTCTAATGTTAATAAAGGTTTGAGTTTCATTTTGGAAATAAACTGTTTCATCTATACCTTCTATATTGTTTAAACGCTCTATCAGCTGCCCTTGATTTTTGATATCAACTGTAGTGATTTCTAAAGATGCAGGTAAGGGATTATCCTCTTTAAACATTTCAAATAAGCTTTCATCTTCATTATCTGCACTAAAGTTCTTAAGTGCTTCTTCTTTGGAAATATAAGTAACACTTGCTACATCTTCCAGTTGTTCAACTTCATATCTTAGGTTAAGAATCTCTAGTTCTGTTAACCCCTCTTTAATGTAAGCTGTGATTCCAAATTTGGTTTCTATTTGCTCAATAAGATAGTCAATATTGGTTCCTACTCCATATGACATTCCTAATATAAGCAAACAAAGAACAATGGTGCCTATTGAGGCTACAGCCATTGTTCTGTTTCTCCAGAGACCTATGATTCCCTCTTTAAATAAATACTTGAGAGTACTCCACTTCATCGTCATATCCTCCTTCATGTACATCTTTACTTACTTGACCATTTGATATCTCGATGACACGTTTCTTCAGTGTATTTACGATTTCTCTTTCATGAGTGGCCATAATAATAGTCACGCCTCTCTTATTAATATCTTGTAAGCAATTCATGATTTCCCAAGAGGTCGCTGGATCTAAGTTTCCTGTTGGTTCATCTGCAATAAGTATTGGATTATTATTAACAATAGCTCTTGCTAGTGCTGTCCTTTGTTGCTCACCACCTGAAAGTTCATTTGGATAGCAACGTGCCTTCTTAGCAAGTCCTACAAGACCAAGTACAATAGGTACATTCTTTCGAATTTCTCTAGAACTTGCACCTACAATCTCCATTGCAAATGCTACATTTTCATAGACTGTTTTATTGGGTAACAATCTAAAATCTTGGAAAACCATTCCTAAGTCTCTTCTAAGATAAGGAATCTGTCTTCGTTTCATTTTTGTAATGTCACGATTATTAATGACAATTTTTCCACGGTCTGGGTCAATTTCTTTATAAAGCATTTTTAAAAAGGTAGATTTGCCTGAACCACTGTTTCCAGTGATAAAGACAAATTCACCTTTTTCAATGTTTAAACTTACATTATTTAACCCGATCGCACCATTAGAATATACTTTAGTAACCCCTTGTAACTTAATCATTGTAATCCCCTGTTTCTATATACGATTTTGACTTTGTTTTTCCATATAGTCCATATATTGACTTACCATAATGGTAATTTTGAAGATGATTGCATCATCAAATTTACGAAGATCAAGTCCTGTTGTCTTTAAGAGTTTATCTAATCGGTATACAAGTGTATTTCTATGAATATAAAGTTGTCTTGATGTTTCAGATACATTTAAGCTGTTTTCAAAGAATTTATTAACAGTCATTAAAGTTTCCTCATCAAAACTATCTACACGTTTATCTTTTAAGACTTCTTTTATAAAAAGTTTGCATAATGATAATGGTAATTGATAAATAATTCTTCCAATACCAAGCTTAGAATAGTGTGATATATGACCTTCACAGTTAAATATCTTACCAACTTCAAGTGCCATATTAGCTTCTTTATAAGAGTTAGAAACATCTTTTAAGTCATTAACAGGTGCTCCTACTGCTACATACACCTTACTCATTGCTTCTGCACTTAATGTGTCATAAATTATTTTTGCATAATTTTCGATTTCTACTTGATCTTCTCCAGCAACTTCCTTAACTAGAATGATATTTTTCTCATCTACAGCAGTTACAAAGTCTTTTGTCTTATCTGGGAAAATATTTCTAAGGATATCTGGTAAACTACTATCTTTCTTTTCTTCGCATTCGATTAAATAAACGACACGTTGTATGTTATTTTTAATATGGAGTTTTTTCGCTCTTGTATAAATATCAACTAATAATAGGTTATCAAGAAGTAAATTCTTGATAAAGTTATCTTTATCAAAGCGCTCTTTATAAGCTACTAATAAACTTTTAATTTGAAATGCTGCAAGCTTTCCTAGTTTATAGGCTTCGTCATCAGCACCACTTACTGAAAGTACATACTCTACTAAATATTCATCATAAATTTTAAAGTAATGTGACCCTTGCATTTCTTGACTATCTGCCTGGGAGTTAATAAAAGCTTCAACTTGAGGCAAATATTTCCCTGTACCATTACCATCAGTTGTTACAACAATCTTTGATTCTGCATCTAAAATGCAATATTCTCTTCTTGTAATACTTTTTAATCCATCAATTGTATTTTGTAAAATTTGATTTGATATCATATGTATATCAGCTCCCTATATCTTTAAATTATTTATATTCCCAGTATCTTTAATACTATTCTATCCTATTTATCTATAAAAAAAAAGTTATATTTAGTTATTTGTAGATAAAAACTGTAAAAATAGTAATATTTAAATGTTAAATGCGTACAAAAAAAGTGCAAAAAAAGGATGCTATTAGCATCCCTTTAAATTTTCTTAAATTAGTTTGTAATTGTTTGTTGACTTTCTGGATCAAATACATGAATTTTTGTGATGTCGATTGCAATTTGTACACGATCATCTGGACCAGCTGTACAAGCTGTATCAAAACGACCTGTAATATTATTTCCTTCACAAACCATGAAGAAGTTTTTCTCAGCACCAAGCATTTCTACTACTTCTACAGTAGCTTCTGCTGTTACGAAGAATGGTTTTTGTTCTTCGAATAATGAACTAGGTTCACAGATATGTTCTGGACGAATACCCATAATGACATCTTTACCTATGTAACCACCAGCAATGATTTTTTCTGCTTTTTCTTTTGGAAGTTTAATTTCTACTTTACCAAATGTAAGCACTACATCGTCACCTTTTTTAACTGCTTTAGCTTCAAGCATATTCATTTGTGGTGAACCAATGAATCCAGCAACGAATAAGTTTTGTGGTTTAGAATATAAGTTAGCTGGTGTATCTACTTGTTGAATCACACCATCTTTAAGAACAACAATTCTTGTACCAAGTGTCATCGCTTCGATTTGGTCATGTGTTACATAAATAAATGTTGTTTGTAATCTGTGGTGCATTTTAGAGATTTCTGTTCTCATTTGTACACGAAGTTTTGCATCAAGGTTTGATAAAGGCTCATCCATAAGGAATACTTTTGGTTCACGTACAATTGCACGTCCCATAGCAACACGTTGTCTTTGACCACCTGATAAAGCTTTTGGTTTACGATCTAAACATTGATCGATATCAAGAATTTTAGCTGCTTCACGTACACGACGATCGATTTCATCTTTTGGAGTTTTACGAAGTTTTAAACCGAATGCCATATTATCATATACTGTCATATGTGGATATAACGCATAGTTTTGGAATACCATCGCGATATCACGATCTTTTGGAGCTACGTCATTACAAAGTTTATCTCCAATCCAAAGTTCTCCTCCAGTAATCTCTTCAAGACCAGCTATCATACGTAATGTAGTAGATTTACCACATCCTGATGGACCTACGAAGATGATAAATTCTTTATCTGCAATATCTAAGTTAAAGTCTTTAACTGCTACAAATCCATTAGGGTAACGTTTTTCAACACCTTTTAATTTTAAACTTGCCATTATGATTTCCTCCTTAAGTTTGGATAAATTCACATGTCATAGGACTTACTTTACTATACTATATTTTCTATATTTATTACTATTGACTATTTTTATAAAATCAATTCTAACGTTTTAGCAATTAGTTATAAATACAAGGTATTTCTTAAAATACGCCTATTTCTAGCCATTTATCTAGTATAAATATGACCAATTTAGAGGGTGACAAATTCACAGATATTAACATAAGTAGCACATTAAATCGACTTTTTTATACATTTCTTAAAATTTTGTTTCACTTTTGCTAGTAAACTCTATAATCTAGATTCTTTTTTGTAAAAAATCACCTTGATTAAGAATTCCGGCAATACTAGCATACGTTTAAAACGAGTAGGCTCCTTTAAAAGTCTATAAAACCACTCTAATCCAAGCTTTTGAAAAGCAATAGGTGCTCTCTTTACATTTCCAGACATAACATCTAAGCTACCACCTACACCAATCGCAACACGTACATTAGGCATAAGGTGTTTATTGGCTTCAATCCATTTTTCTTGTTTAGGAGCCCCTAATGCTACTAAGAGTATATTGGCTCCTGAGGCATTGATATCTGCAATGATATCTGCTTCATCTTCTGGTTTAAAGTAACCATTACGTGTGCCAACAATTTCAATCCCAGGATAGGCCTGCCTCATTTTGACAGCAGCTTCCTCACTAATTCCTGGTTTACTTCCAAAGAAATAATATTTATATCCTTCTTTTACAGCTTCTTTCATGGTATTTTGTACTAAATCATAGCCTGCCACACGTTCAGGTAGTTTCTCACCTTTTTTAATTCTAGATGCAATCACAACACCGATACCGTCAGGAACAACTAAATCTGCTTCCTCTAAAATCTGATGAAATTTTTCATCCTTCTTTGCTAACATGATGATTTCTGGATTTGGTGTATAGATACTATGAAAGGTATCTGATTTCACGAATTCTTTTATCTTACTAGTTGCTTCATTCATTGTTACCTTAGAGATAGATACGCCAAAAACATCTACTGTTCTATTCATTTTATCCTCCTATATTACCTTGGCATATTTTTATAAATCATATTTTGTGCCCTATCTTTTTTGTTACTTAAGATAAGAGGCTTTTATTATCCTCATAGATATAAAAGCCCCCTTTAAATTTTATTTACTTCTATTTTATGACACCTATTAAGTCATTTTCATACTTTATCTTCCAAGTAGTTCTTTGATACGCCACACAGGTAAATAAATACGTTCTTTTTTTATCTTAAGTATCTCTTCTAAATGGCTTCTTTGTTCTTCCTTAGAAGCTTCTACTGTCTTTAATTCTTTCATAAAGCCTTCTTGATTAAGACTTACTGTATCTAAACAATGTGATACTTCTATTTCTTTCATAAACTCTGTTACTTTTGGATCATAAGAAAGGGCCATTACAGGCACTTTGCTTGCTGCTGCCATAATGAGACTGTGCAATCTCATACCTATTACTAAATCAAAACTTGCAGTATAAACAAGTACTTCTTTAATAGAGAGCATCTTATCAACTACTTTTATATTTGCTTCTAGATTTTCTTTATCTATCTTCTCATTAGTCTTTGCGACTTCTTTAACTTCTTTTGCTATTTCTTTTGCAATTTCAAGGTCTTGTTCATAGTGCATAGGTATAAAGCAAAGCTTATAGCCTTTCTCTAATAAATAAATAAGCCCTGGTACTAAGCTATCTTTTAGATTTTTATCATGAGCTTCATCTTTCCATGGTCTAATGTAGATACCCACTACTTTATCTGATTTTGATGCCTCTTTTTCTTCTGGAAGTTCAATGCCTAGCACAGGATCAAGTGCCTCACCGATTGTTTTCTTAACACCAATCTCTTCTAATAGCTTCTTAGAAGCACTATCTCTAACAAAAATGCCATCTACTTTATTTACAACTTTTTTAATCATCCATCTACTATAGGTTTTATTTACAGGACCAATGCCTTGAGAGTAAAAGACAACTTTCTTCTTATAAAACTGTGCGATTTTCACGATGGCTAAGTAATAAGGGACTGTTTTGCCACTTGTTACATCTTGAAGTAAGCTACCTCCACCACTAATAAGCATATCACTTTCTTTAATAGTCTTTACAACTGCTTTCATATCCCAGCGGTTGATACTATTTACGCCATATAAGGCTTTTGTTTTATCTGGGTTATTGGATAATACTGTTATTTCTATATCTTTTATTTCTTTTCTTAAAACTGAAATAATGGAATATAAAACTGCTTCATCACCAATATTATCAAATCCATAATACCCTGATAAAACTATTTTATTTGTGTTTGACATTTTTTAATCACCCTACTTATTAATTTGATGACTCCAATCAGGATTAATCCTATAATGATACCGAAAATGATACC
Organism: Candidatus Cellulosilyticum pullistercoris; assembly: GCA_018883705.1. Taxonomy (GTDB): domain Bacteria; phylum Bacillota; class Clostridia; order Lachnospirales; family Cellulosilyticaceae; genus Cellulosilyticum; species Cellulosilyticum pullistercoris. Next base: position 9,317 of record JAHLFQ010000162.1, on the reverse strand, counting down.
GTATGCACTTCTAATGAGTGAAATAACAACTGGTGTATGAATGTGTGCATAAGTATTAACTAATGAAATAGTTCCAATTACAGCAAAAATCACTGCCACAATATATCTTTCTTTATATCCATAGTATAGGAGTGCAAGTAGAATTGGATAGCCAATAAGGAATTCCTTTGTACGAGGTCTGACACCTAGTATATTATCAAGAAGCTGTCTAAAGCTGCGTTCAAAATCTGTTGCTGTTCCAGTATTTCCTGTTCTACTTACGTAAATATAAAGCACAATAGCAAGTAAGCCAATTGCAATAAGTGCACCGTAACTAATCTTCTTATCTAATAAGCCTTTATAATATCTATAGTCAAATTTATGAGCCTTAAAAATTAGATAAATAAGTACTAGAATAATTGGTACTACTGTTGCAAATTTTACGCCTAAAAATAAATCAATCCCTAATGCAAAGTTGGTTCTTGAGATACATCCTATTATGGTAAGTACGCCACCAAAAGAAATCACACAAATCTTTAACAAGGAAAGGATACTTTCTTTAAGATCTCTTGGTTCTTCTTTAATTCCCTTAACCATTGCATAGGTTGGGAACATAATACTACCAAATAAAGCCATAAGCTGACAAGCTAGTGTTGGTCTTAGTTTTAATAAGCCTATATAGGCGAGTAAACCTAAGATACCTAATACATATCCTGTTTTAACAAAACCAAATTCTGAAAGGAGTAAGATGAAGATCATAATGGCTCCAAGACCTGTAAGTATTGCTACTACTACAGGAATGTTAGGTAAGTTATAATTACTTACTTGTCCAGATATCGTGTAGCCTTCTTCTTCTGCCATATTTTTAAAAGTTACAACGGCCTCATCTAGGTAATCTACATCAGCTTGTAATTCTGTTGTACTTGGTAATTTAAATAAAAACACCCTATTATTTCTTTCTTTTAATGCCAGTTCATAACGCTCCATTAGATCTGTCACATTAAAAGTATTGACCTTATTATCTTCTAGAGTGTGTAATCTAACAACTTTATAATCTGTTCCTAATTCACTAGTCTTCTTAGCAAGCGTGTTAAAACCTTCTTGCTTATTAGAGCTAAATTCAATAAATCCTAATTGATAATTTTCCATGAATTCAGGGAATGTTTCTGTATCTACAGCTGGAATCTTTGAATCTGAAAAATAAATTGTATTTACATTATCAATTGACTTAATGTTATCTATTAAATGCTCTACAGATTCAGGTGTTACATCATCCCAATTTTTAACTTGTGGTGCAATTGTAAATCCTAAGCTTGCTGCTAAATTTAGATTCTCTGTATCAAAGCCTACTCCCATTGTAGCAATGCTACTTCCATACTCACCAATTTCCAAGAAATAAGTACCGTCTGACTCATACTCTGCTAACTCAATACCTTTTACATAATAGCTCTCGTAAATCGTTTGTGCCACTTCTTTGTTTTCTGTCACAATGTATCGACTATCAGGTTTAAGCTCCGTTACTTCTGGATAATAGAATTTTAGTATATAACCTTCTACAAGAGTAATTTCTTCAAGTCCTTTAAAACTGTTATAATCTTTTTCTATTACTGAAGCTACTGTTCTTTCCTTAGCAAGCAGTGTCGTTACTCCTATTTCTTTAAAATGGGATAACACTTCTTCTAAAGGCACTTCACCTTCAATAGAAATCCTTAAAGCATCGCTATAGCGAATTGCAATTTCTACATCCTTATAAGCGCTTTCAGTCTGAATTCTACGTATTCCTACAAATGTGCAAGCAACTAATGAAATTGCCATAACGATATAAATGAGTGTTCTTATCTGCTTTTTCATCTTTTCCTCCATTGACTATCATTATAGGATAGTATATCCACCTCTTACCATAACTACCATAGTCTTGCTTGCTATAATTCCTCTGCCATCTTCTCTTGGCACAATGAGTAAGTTATTATTAGGTGCCTTAACACCTCCTGCTAAATCTACTCCATCAGTTACATCTTGCACACCACCTGCTGATGATGCAATAATACTTCCTTCACCTGAACGAATAATCATCTCTGAACCTTGTTTACCATAGATAATGCTACCTGCTGGCACGCTTACAATTTCAAAAGAACTGCTTCCTTCTTCCTTGAGGCTGGCAATTTCTTGTGACAAGGCACTTATTAACTCCTCTTGTGCTGAAAGTCTTGCCTCTAAGTCACTATTTGCTCCACCACTTACTAGGGCAATTTGCTTATCTACATAACTTTTAGTTACTAATGGATCTGATTCTGTTCCAATCTTATTATCTGCTGCATGAAGTGAAGTCACTGATAATAATGCAACTGCTGCTACTAATTTAAATTTTCTATTCATAGTATACCTCCTTATGTTTTTTAATATTTATTTAAATTGTTCTATTGTGTAATAAACTAAGTCCCCATCCATTTTAAATTTAATAAAGGAACCTTCTTTATAATTATCTGTTACAACATTAATACCATTTGTTCTTATGTACCTAATGCCATCTTCAATACGAACTTCAGGTTCTGTTCCTCCTGAATACACAACAAATATATTTTTTCCTGTGCTTTCTCTTAATTCTTTAAGATAGGTATGAAATGCTTGTCCTTCTAGCACATCTGTAAATTGTGTAAGTGGATTTCTACTTACAACAATAATGATATTCTTCGCAGTACTACTACTTTCGATGGAAGTTTTCATATTCAGCCAACCACTTTCATCTGTTGTTCTAATGCCACCTGAAGTAGTTCCTATCATGATAAACTTCGTATTATTAAACTTACCTGCTTGATACAAATTGGTATAGGTATAGTTAATTGGGGTAAGACTGAGCTGACTATTTTTTGAAGAAGCCTTTAAAACAAGACTTGCACCATTAGAAAGCTTTTTACTGATTTGACTAATGCTCTCATTATTAAGTAACATGCTATCTGTTCTTGTTGGCCCTACTACATTGACAATATATTGACTACCAATAGGCTCTTGAAGACTTGCTTTATAAAATGGATCATAAAGATAATCTGTTCTAGTCGTTATACCACTTCCTTCTCTAAAACCTCTCGTGATAGAGAAATGATCCATATAAACTGCTGTTGTTATGGTTTCACTTACATTATTAGCATATACATAAAATTTAGTTATCTGAGCTGGAAGTACCATCTCTGCTGGTAAGTTAGCACTTAAATATTTCCATCCTGTAAAATCAATACTATCTGTTAGCTTAAGATAATAAGTATTTCCTACACTATCTACTACTTCTAATTTGGCAGTGTGACCTTGTTTCTTACCATAAAGCCACATATTCACACTTCTTGCATCTTGTGAAATACTAATAGGTGTATTAAATACAGTATAAGCAACTTGTTTATTTCCAGAAGGTTTAAAAGTATAGGTCATCTTAAGAGATCTTGCCCCATGATATTTAGGGTCTGTGCAAGGAAATACAGAACCTGTTACGGTACTAGTATTACCAGCCCATTTGCCCTCAGTTGTTTCTAGTGAATCAATGGCTACTGAAGTATTCCCTACTATGACACCAGCTGTACCTGTTACATCTTTATAGGTAGCTGTTATCTTACCTATTGCTGAACTTGTTGCTACAACTGTATTAGTAGTGACCTCTATTTTGCTATTTTCACTTGTCCAATTCACATGCTCTGCTTTTAAAGCAATTTTATAACCTTCTTTATCTACGCCATATACTTTAACTGCTTTTGAAGCATTTTCACTTACCTGAATTAAACTTGGTTCAATTAGTAAGCCCACTGGCTTTTCTGATACATTGATTTCAATAGCTTTTTCTACACCATTGTAGTTTGCAATAACTAGCATTTTTCCTGCGGTACTTGGTGTAAAGGTATTACCACTAAATGTTCCTTGACCTCCAGTTACACTAAATGTTACATGATTGGCATCTACTGATACAGGATTACTGTTGGCGTCTACACCTTTTGTATAGAAGGTGATCGGCTCACCTACAAATGTACGTTCTGTACTGGCTGTCATAATTAAAGTATCCAAAGACCCAGTTGCTGATGTTGTAAATACACCCAATCCATTAATCACTTTTCTCTGCGCCCCATCTGATGGATTGTTTTGAAGTGTTGGTGTAAAACTTCCTGCATTTCTAGATACAAAAGTAGTCGATCCCCCACCATCTAAATACATTGCATCTTGTACATGGTAGCGACTTAAAAGCTCAATAAGTTCACTATGATTAATCCCTGTATAACCACTGCCACTATCAATTGTTATAAGTAAGATCTCATTTGTATCCTTTACAGTTGCAACTATAGTTCTAGCAACATTGGACTTGGGTGATACGGTATGTGCAGAGCCTGTATAAGCTGTACCATTTTTCATGATGAGACCACTACCACCGATTCCTAACTTCATAGTGTTAACAGCTTGTGTAATCCCATTATTTAAATAAAGTACTTCTTGTACTTCTATGGTACTTCCTATTTTTATTTTAGAATAATATTCATTGGCTATGGATTCTGGCACAATAATCACATAACCATCTTGAGGAATTGTTACGCTTTCACCTGATTTTGATAAATATGTAACTTGATTGTTTTCTACAACAATTGTATAAACTGTAGGATGATTACTTACAATATTATCGGTTGTTTGATAATAGGTTCTATCCACAATGATTGGTCTTGTAATGCTATTCGATATGTTATTCTTACTTGCTGCACCACCAATGAAAGTTCCATTACAATTTATTCGTATAGATAATCCGTAATACTCCATTGAAGGAGTATTACTTGTATCAACCATAAAAGTTGCCATATTTTTATTGATGCCCAGTGATGAATAATTACTATTATAGCCATGACTTAGCGTATTATTTTTTATAAGCATCCCAAGACTAGGTGTATTTGAAGTACTCATATCAAAATAATCTGCATTAATACCTGCTACTGCACCACTGTCCGTTACCATCTGCAAAACAGTTTGTCTTTGCAATCCCGTCTCAGATTCTATTGGTGAAATCGAAACATTACTATCACTTAAATCTACCTTTAGAATATTAATATTCCGCCATCCCTTACTCATTAAAAGCTTATCATTAATATGCACAGCTCCCCTTGTAATAGTTTCCTCTGTTCTAATCTCATGTAAAACCGCTCCATAAGTATATGTCGCTGAAGTCATACCCATAAGTAGAATTAGACCTATAAGCTTTCTACCCATTTTATTCACTTTTGTTCCCCCCTGGCTTTAGCACTCTAGTTTCTTTATTGTGTAACGTCCTTATTTCCTAAGATAATCCTAATATCATATTGTAAAGTAGGCTCTACCTCAATTGTTGCATTCGGATAATAGCTTAAGAATTGTCTTGCTAAACTTTCATCTTTTGTATAAATCATTGTAGTATCTAATACAGCATTTCCATAGTTTCCTATTTCACCTACACTATAGCCTTCAGCTTCTAAAGCATCTCTAGCCCTACTTGCAGCGCCTCCCACTGTTGTAGAATTTAATACTTCTATAGAAACACTTTTATCAATCACTACTTCTTCACTAGCTTCCGTATTATCATTAAATACCTCTTCAAGAAAGGCTGGCATAGCAGCTTCATCTACAATAAAGTAAGATTTTGAACCAATATATTGTCCTTCTCCTGGGATAATATTAAAGGTTAGTTTATCTGTACTTAGTGATTTTAAATAAGGTAAATAGCCGCTTATCTCTGATAATTTAATATCTGTAGAAACTGTATCAAATACGGTTTTTATAATATTAGGGATCTTTGTAATGATTTGAGGACTTGTTATTTTTTTTGCAAATGCCTCTAAGAAAAGTTGTTGTGTTTTAATACGTCCTACATCTCCCTCAGCATAACCTTTTCTAAATCTTACAAGCCCTTCTGCTGCTTCTCCATCTAAAAGCTGCAAACCTGGATCTAAATGAATGTGTAAATCTTGTGAGTTGTCATCATAGTGTAATCCGTTTCCATCTAATACTGGGACATCTACTTCTACACCACCAATAGCATCTACAATTTGCTTAAAGGCATCTATAGTAATAATGACATAGTTATCTATCTGAATATCTAATAACTCTTCTATTTCAGGTATGGTAAATTCATTAATGTGTTCCATTCCTACATAACTGGTCATTTCATTAATTTTAGATACTGAAACGGAATAACCTTTAATCTCTTCCATCTTTGCTTGTTGCTCTTCAGACCAATCTACCTTTGTATCACGTGGAATAGAAATAACTCTTGATTTACCTGTCTCACTATTATAATTCACCACAAAAATAACATCTGTTCGATAACCGTCTTCATCTACACCAAATACAGCCAATGTTTTATTAATAGGATCTGGTTCTTTCTCTAATGAAATTAAGCCACCATCACCATTATAAAGGAATTTATTATAAACAAAGACAAAGGCTCCAATAATAACTGATAGAATAATCAAGGTGACTACAACGGTTCGTAAAAATATTTGTCGTAACTTTTTCTTTTGTTTTTTCTTTAATTTCTTTTTTTGCTCACTCATATCGTCTCTCCTATAAAGATGCTTTTTATCTCGTCCATTCATACTTATAATATTCATCTTTTAATAGTGTTAGCATTTTTTACTTTTCTATTTATTTCCCCATTTATACTTCTTTTTTGACACAACTAATATTGTAGTAAAATCTGCTTAACATGTCTATTATAATACAGTATATTTATTTTAAAAATAATTTCTGTCATATTTCTCTTACAATATTGTAATATACTAAGAGATAAGCTATATTTATATCGCATGATTAGTGTTTTTTTATGACAAAATTTTATATTACAAATAAGTGCTCATACATTTTTAATACGCTACATGCATATATAAGATTTGATAATGGACTATTTTATTAAATACTTCTATAGATAATGTTTGAGCTTTCTTTAAAACGGAAAGGATTATAATATGTTAAAAATTGGTTCACATGTTTCAATTAGTGGTGGTTTATTAGGAGCTGCTAAGGAAGCTTATTCCTATGGTGCTTCTACTTTTATGATTTACACAGGTGCACCTCAAAACACGAAGCGCTCTCCACTCGAAAATTTAAAGATTAAAGAAGGACAGGCTTTTATGGCTGCACATGGTTTATCCGATATAGTGGTTCATGCTCCTTATATCATTAATCTTGCTTCATATAAGGAAGATACTTATACCTTAGCCAAAGAATTCCTTGCTCTAGAGCTAGAAAGGACCGCTGCTATAGGCTCTAATTATCTTGTCCTTCATCCAGGTTCTTTTACCGATAAAACTTATGAATACGGCGTAGAACGCATTACGGCTGCTCTCAATGAAGTCCTAACTCCTGAAACTAAACCTATCATTTGTCTAGAAACAATGGCGGGTAAAGGAAAAGAAATTGGTCGTAGTTTTGAAGAACTTCGTGACATTATAGATCGTATAGAACTTCAAGATAAGATAGGTATTTGCTTTGATACTTGTCATGTTCATGATAGTGGGTACGATATTATTGAAAATCTAGACGATGTCTTTGCTGAATTTGACCGTATTATAGGATTAGATAGACTGAAGGTCTTCCATATTAATGGTTCTCTTAATCCAAGAGGCGCAAAAAAAGATCGTCACGCCAACCTAGGTGCAACGGAAGAAAACCCAAAAGGTAAAGATTACATTGGTAAAGATGCGCTTTATAGACTCGTTCATCATCCAGTTGCATTAGGAAAACCTATTATTTTAGAAACACCATGGCTTGATAAGAAGACCAATCTTTATAAAGAAGAAATTGCTTTTTTAAGAGGTGAATAGATGTATCAAAATGAAATTGTACTAGTAACCGGCTCTTCTCGCGGCATTGGTAAAGCCATCGCTTTAGCTTTTGCCCAAAAAGGTGCCAAAGTTATGCTTAGTGCTGCAACTAATAAAGATAGGCTCCTTACAACCTATCATGAATTTCTGTCAAAAGGCTACCAAGTCAGTTATTTCTTTGGAGACTTATCCACCTATTCAGTGGTAGAAACATTATTTAATCACATAAAAGCTGAGTTTGGTAATATGCCTTCTATTATTATCAACAATGCAGGTATTAGCTATGTGGGTTTATTCACAGATACCACACCTGAATTGTGGAATAAAATCATGACAATTAACTTAAATTCTGCATATAATTGTTCATATCTAGGTGTTCCATCTATGATTAACCGCCACAAGGGAACTATTATTAATATTACTTCTATTTGGGGAAATGTAGGTGCTCCTTGTGAAGTTGCTTACTCAACAAGTAAAGCTGCTATTAATGGATTTACCAAAGCATTAGCTAAAGAACTTGGTCCCTCTAATATACGCGTTAATGCCATTGCCTGTGGCTGGATTGATACTGATATGACCAGTTGTTATACCGAAGAAGAAAAAGAGGCCTTTGTAGAAGAAATTCCACTTTGCAGGACAGGAAAACCAGAAGATGTAGCTAAGACTTGCCTATTTCTAGCATCAGAAGAAGCTAGTTATATGACTGGACAAGTCATCACATTAGATGGTGGCCTACTCTAAATAAAGTCTGTCTAAAAATACTGGATAGAAAACATAAATAAAGCCTGAAAGAGTATCCACTCTTTCAGGCTTTATTTACTATCTTACAGATTCTTTACCTATTATGATTTCAATATCATATTCTAATGAGCTATCCTGCTTAATATCTGCACCCTCTACATATTGTAAGAACTGCTTCGCCTTGCTCATATCTTTAGCATAAATTGTGCTATCTTCTAAATCGTTTTTATCATAGTTATCGATTTTTCCAACTTTGTAACCTAGATTTTCTAGTTTATTTTTAAATGACCCTGCTAATCCTTTTTGTCCTGTTGCATTATATATAGCTATAGTCACACTTTTATCTGTTACAATTTCCTCTTCTTCATTTACTCCTACTTCTTCTTGTACTTCCTCACCAGCTACCGTTGTATCATAAAAGACATCTTTAATAAGCTCATCTAATTCTTCTTCGTTAATGTAGTAATAAGATGGCCCTTCTCTATCATCACCATATCCTGGTACAATGTGAAACTCTAGTCCAGATAAGCTGAATTCATCGAGAATTCCAAGATAGCCTAATACCTCAGTTAGTTTAATATCTGTCTTCACATAAGGGAATAGTCTTGTAATAATATTAGGTAAATTACTTCTCATTTCTGCACTCATTACTTTCTCTGCCACAGCTTTTAAGAAAGTTTGCTGCATCTCAACACGTGCCTCATCACCACGTGGGTAATATCTAAATCTTACTAAGCCCTCTGCATCTTCAGCATCTAGGTGCTGTTGTCCTTCTTTTAAATT
>JAHLFQ010000161.1 GCA_018883705.1 Candidatus Cellulosilyticum pullistercoris | reverse complement strand
ATTCAATACGATATTAGTGCTCATTTTGCCTCTCCAGTTTTGAATCGTTTATTTCCTAAATTAGAACTTACCTTGCTTCTTGGATTCTTTGCTCTATTTTTAGCATTAGTGATAGCTATGGCTTTTTTATTTGCAAGAAAGCTTAAGAAAGAATTAATGCCTGTTATGGAAGCAACACAGCAAATTAAAGAAAAAAATCTTGAGTTTGAGTTAAGAGCATCACATATACAGGAATTTAATGAGGTTATTAATTCTATTCAGGATATGAAAACTGCTTTGTCTGAAGCTTTAAAAAAGGAATGGGAAACAGAAGAAAGAAGGAAAAAACATATTTCAGCATTAGCACATGATATAAAAACACCTCTAACTATTATCAAGGGTAATACCGAATTGATCATGGAAGAGAACATACCATCGGATATGAAGGAGTATATAGAAAGTATAGAGAGAAGTACAAAGCAAATTGAAAGGTACATTGGCTTGTTAATAGAGGCAGCTAAAGAGAAAAAAGAATTAGAAATGAAGGTAGTAAGGGTAAAGACTAAAGATTTTGTAAGGCAAGTGACTAAGCAAAGTAAGGCACTATGTAAAAGTTGTCAGATGCATTTAGTGGAACAAGTAAGTTTATTGCAAAATAGTACATTAATGATTGATGAGGAAAGTGTTATGCGTGCTCTTTTAAATGTTGTAAAAAATGCGTTAGAGCATTCAGGAGAACAAAAGGAAATTAGGCTTAGTTTGATAGAAGAAGAGGGTGAATTAGTCATTCAAGTAGAAGATTTTGGAGTAGGTTTTACAGAAGAAGCCTTAAAACATGCCACTGAGCAGTTTTTTACCCAAAATGTCTCACGAACAGGAACTCATTATGGATTAGGGCTGTATATATCAAAACAGATTATTGAAAGACATGATGGAAGCTTGATGTATGGTAATAAGGAAGATAAGAGTGGTGGAGTCGTTACCATAAAGCTTCCTATGAATAACTTACTGAAAAATAAGCGAAGCTATTCTTGAGCTTCGCTTATTTTTCATGTATTGGCATTCCTTTTACTTGTATCATAATACGTGTTACAAAATCATCTGGATTACAAGTGGCAATATCATGTATTAAATAATCCTCATAAAAGAATTCACCTACTTCCAGATGATTTCTTTGAATAAATTCTAGAATCTTGTTATATGATTCATATGTACCTTTGAAAGTGCCATGGTGATAAACAGTCGCATATAAGCCCTTAGGTTTCACAATAACAGATGGGACGGTTGTATCATGCATTTTAGCATAGAGACTTGTAAAGCAATCCTGACGTCCATTTGCTATATCCTCAAATTTAATGAGTGTACCAAGTGAATCATGAGTCGTTAAGGCATACTTATTACAAAACTGAATGTATTCTAGCATATAAGTTGAGAATTCTTTATGTGTAGCGGAGCTTAAATCAGAACTAACGATAAGATATTCTTCTTCTTCTTGTTCTATTAAAATGGGTTTGGCGTGTTCTGTATTAAGTGCTAATGCTGTATGATGGGCAGCTGTTGTCAGGCGATTTTTTATTGCTATGAGATCTGCTATAGCCATATCTACTTCAGATAGCTTCTCCTTAAGAAGCTGCATATAAGTTTCTGGTGTACGTGTATCAAGATAGGTTTTAATATCCTTTAAAGGCATATGAAGGTCTTTAAGTGTAAGAATCATTGTAAAAATATAAAGTTGACGATAAGAATAATAGCGATAGCCATTTTCTTTAATAATAGCAGGAGAGAATAAACCGATTTCATCATAATGAAATAAAGTCTGCTTTTTTACTCCGCAAAGTTTAGCAAACTCACCTGTTGTAAAATAGATTTCTAATTTTTTGTCCATAAATAGAATCTCCTCTTGACTATATGGTTACCATATAGTTTAACATACAATAATGATGAAAACTATTAAAAAGTAAGGCAAATATAAAAGGAGGTATAACAATATGAGACTCATTTTAAGCTATTTGAAAAAGTATAAGCTTTTAGTGTGCATCAATACTATTTCTGTCTTTGGTTTCGCACTTGTAGAGCTTGGTATACCAACCATTATGGCTGAGATTATTGACAAGGGTATTGCCGAAGGTAACATGCCCTATATTTATCGAATGGGTATATTAATGGCAATTATTTCAGTTATCGGTGTATTAGGAACCATACTACTTGGTTACTGTTCTTCTCGAATATCAAGTAATGTAACGCGTGATATACGAAATGATATTTTTAGAAAAGCACAGGAATTTTCTCACACTGAGTATGATGCATTTGGGGTTTCTTCAATGATTACAAGAACAACTAATGATGCATTTCAAATTTTACAATTTACAAATACCTTACTGAGAACGGCGCTTTTAACACCTATTATGTTTTTAGTAAGTATTGTGATGATTGTAAGAACAAATTTAACTTTGTCAGGCGTTGTGGCGATTACGGTTCCTTTTATTATATTAGGGGTCATTATTATCGCTAAGAAGTCGGGGCCACTTTCACAAATTCAACAAGATAGGTTAGATACGCTTAATCGTATTTCCAGAGAAAATTTAACAGGGATTAGAGTCATTCGTGCCTTTGGTAATGACGACTATGAAAATGAACGTTTTGCTCATACCAACGAAAAGTATGCAAACATTTCTAAAAAACTGTTTAAACTCATGGCTATTTCACAACCTACATTCTTCTTTCTACTTAATCTAGCGTTTATTGGACTTCTTTGGATTTCAAGCCAGATGATTAGTAGAGGAACACTTCAGGTAGGGGAATTAGTAGCGTTCGGTGATTATTTATTCCATGCTATGTACTCTATTATGCTTTTCTCGATGGTATTTGTTATGTACCCTAAAGCACAGGTATCGGCTAATCGTATTCAGGCATTATTAGAAACTAAACCTATTATTACAAGTCCAGAAAATGGGGTAACTGAAACGAAAGAGCAAGGTTTAGTAGAATTTGATCATGTTACTTTTACTTATCCAGACGGAGAAGAGCCTATACTACGTGATATTAGTTTTACTGCTAAAAAAGGAGAAATGGTTGCCTTTATTGGAAGTACAGGAAGCGGAAAGAGTACACTTATTAATTTAATTCCAAGATTTTATGATGTAACAGAAGGTGCTATAAGAGTTAATGGTGTAGATGTAAGAGACTATGATCTTAAAGCACTAAGAAGCAAAATAGGTTTTATACCACAAAAAACAAGATTATTTACAGGTACGATTGCAAATAACATTAGATTTGGTAAGAAAGATGCAACGAAAGTAGAAGTAGAGCATTCTACAAAGATTGCACAGGCTTACTCTTTCATTCAGCGTAAAGCGAAACAATTTGATGAGCCTATTAGTGAAGGTGGAGCTAATATGTCAGGGGGACAAAAGCAAAGGTTGTCTATTGCTAGAGCGATTGTAAGAAAACCAGAAATCTATATTTTTGATGATAGTTTCTCAGCATTAGACTTTAAAACAGATGCCATGTTACGTGCCAAACTTAAAGAGGAAACGACAGAATCTGTTGTGTTAGTTGTTGCACAAAGAATTGGTTCTATTTTAGAAGCAGACCAAATTATTGTACTCAATGAGGGAGAAGTAGTAGGTATTGGTAAACATGAAGACTTACTAAGAAATTGTGAGATTTATAAAGAAATTGCTTTATCACAACTATCAAAGGAGGAGTTAATGCTATGAGAAACTTTAAAGAAACAATTAAAAAACTCATTCCTTTTCTAAAACCTTATATGCTTCCTTTTTTAGGAGCTGTTGTATTTATTGTCGCTGCAGCCGTTATTAATGCTATTACACCAAGAACAGAAGGGTTAATTATTACGCAACTTACAGAAGATGTATTAGCTATGAATAAAGGGATAGAAAATGCAGGGATTAATTTTCCTTATATTATTAAAATACTTAGTTTATTAGGTGTCCTTTATGTTATAAGTGCAGTATCTACGTATGTAGCAAGTTACTTATTAACCAATGCGATTCAAAATACGATTAAGGACTTAAGAGATGCTGTACAAAGTAAGATAAGAAAATTACCTATTAGCTATTTCGATCAAAATAGCTTTGGAGATGTACTAAGTCGTATAACTAATGATATTGATACAATCTCTAATGCCATGCAACAAAGTTTTAGCCAAGTGATTAATTCGGTCTTAGTGCTCGCGCTTGCACTTGGTATGATGTATGCCATTAATATTCAAATGGCACTAATAGCCACTCTTATTATACCGCTCAGTTATTTAGTATCTAAGTTTATTGTAGGTAAATCACAACGCTTATTTTATAATCAACAACAAGCATTAGGTAAATTAAATGGTGCTGTACAAGAAATGTATACAGGGTTTAATGAAATTAAATTATATGGTAAGCAAGAAGATGCTATAGAAGAATTTGTAGGCATTAATGAAGAACTTTGCCAGACAGGATTTAAGGCACAATTTATTTCAAGCATTATGTCGCCTTTAGTATCACTTATAAGCTATTTAGGGATTGCTATTGTAGGTGCTATGGGAGGGATACTAACCATCAGAGGTGCTATAACTGTAGGAAATTTACAAGCTTTTATCCGTTATATTTGGCAGATTAATCAGCCCCTCACACAAGTAACTCAACTTTCATCAGCTATTCAATCCGCATTTGCAGCAGCAGAGCGTGTTTTTGAATTTTTAGAAGAAGAGGAAGAAATAAGTGACGTAAACAATACTTCTAAATTAACTGATGTTAAAGGGAATGTAACTTTTGAACATGTTAAGTTTGGTTATAAAGAAGGAAGGACACTGATTAAAGATTTAAATGTAGAAGTCAAGAGTGGTCAGATGGTAGCCATCGTAGGGCCAACAGGAGCAGGAAAAACAACACTTATTAACTTACTTATGCGTTTTTATGATGTAAATGGAGGTTCTATAAAAATAGACGGTGTTGATATTCGTGACATGAAGAGAGAAGATCTAAGAAGCATTTTTGGAATGGTGTTACAAGATACTTGGCTCTATAAAGGTACAATTGCTGAAAATATCGAGTATGGAAGATTTGGTGCAACGAGGGAAGAAATTATAGAAGCAGCGAAGATTGCTAATGTGCATCACTTTATTAAAACTTTGCCAGATGGTTATGATATGATGCTAAATGAAGAAGCATCTAATATCTCACAAGGTGAGAAGCAGCTATTAACCATTGCTAGGGCTATATTAGCAGATCCAGCTATTTTGATTCTAGATGAAGCGACAAGTTCAGTAGATACAAGAATCGAACTTATGCTTCAAAATGCAATGAAAAATATTATGAAGGGAAGAACAAGTTTTGTGATTGCTCATCGACTTTCAACTATCAAAAGTGCAGACTTGATTTTAGTTCTTAATGAAGGAGATATTATAGAAAAAGGAACACATGAAGAGTTAATGGCACAAGGTGGTTTCTATGAATCACTGTATAATAGCCAATTTGCACCACCCTCTCATGTAGAATTAAATAACTAACTAGAAAAGCTCAACCTTAAAATAAAAGGTGAGCTTTTTTTGCATGCATGCTTCTTAAGGAAGTATAAAAAAGATAGTAATTATTTCATGAAAAAGCATAATATTATAAGGTTATGTTATAGGACAAAATATCTTATGATAATAAAAAAAGAGAAAGAAAAATGTATATATTTATAGAGAGGGATGAGGAGCTATGCGTAATAATATGAAAAAACAACCAAGGCCTATCAATAACGGTCAAGGGAATGAGAGAAAAGTTGCTTTATCTTTGTCTAAACAGCTTTCAATATTTATGTTATCTATTTTCATCATCTTTATAAGTATATTTGTTTTTAATAATCGGCAAATGAATCACATGGTTCATGCGTATAGCCAGTATGCCGAGTCTCAGGAAATAGTAACACTCATTAAAAAAATATATACTCAGGCGATGCGAGGATTTAATAATTTACAATCCGCTCTTTTATTCTATGGGGAAGATTTTATGCGTTATGCAGAAGAGTATAACAAAGAGCATGAAGTCATACAGCAAGAATTAGGAAGACTTGAAGGAATGAAAGAGGCTTTAATAGAAATAGACCCTACTCTTACACAAAAGGTAGAGCAATTAATAGAGGTGATCGAAGCAAACGATACATTAAGTCAAGAAGCACTAGAAGCCAAACGGTTTGATAAGGCTCATGTATTTATGGTGGAAGATGGTCAAGAGTATATGGCTCAAATCCAAAAAATATTTAAGGATATAGATCAATTAACCACAGATAAGACAAGTAAGCAAGTAGACATAACAATAAAAGCGCTCAACAAAATAGAAGAAATAAGTATATTAGTTGTTAGCATAGTAAGTATAGTAGCTATTATAATTTTTGGTATTTATATTAAAAACTTAAAAATGGCTTTAAAGAATATTACAGATAAGATTAACAGTATATCTAAACTTGAATTAAGCCATAGCTTAAAAGATAAGAGTCTATCTAGAAAAAGATTATTTAGAGATGAAGTTTATGAGATAGATGAAGGCATAAAAAAGATGGCTCAAGAACTACAGGATATGGTGCAGATACTTAAAAATTCTATTGGTGAATTACAACAGGTAGATACACATCTAGACCATAAAACAATACATACCAAAGAAGCCTTTGATAGTATTAATGACAATTTAGATGGAGTAGTAGAGGAAATGCGTGTTTGGAAAAAAGAAGTAAGTATGGTTACTAAGGTAACAGAAGAATTAACAAGTAATAGTGAAGAAACAAGTGCGACTACAGAAAATATTACAAGTACTACAGTAGAAATCATAGAAGAAGCTGTAAATGGCATTGATATGTTACATAGAATGATTGAGAAGATGAAGCATATTAGAGAGTTCATTGAAGAAGTAGTAGAGGTTATAGGTGCATTAAAACAGGAGTCTGTTATTGTTAGTAAATCTACAGATATTATCAATCAAATTAGTGAACAAACCAACTTATTAGCTTTAAATGCCTCTATCGAAGCAGCAAGAGCGGGTGAAAGCGGCAAAGGATTTGCTGTGGTAGCACAAGAAATTAATAATTTAGCGAATGTAAGTAGAAATTCTACAGTAGAAATTAATAGCTGCATAGATAAAATGGGACATTTAATTGGTCATACAGGTCAATTAGTAGATGAAGCGAATCAAGAAGCAACTCAAAGTGAAGTATTCGCAGGAGATACACTCAATAAATTTAATGTAATAGAAGAAAATTTAAAAGCTACAATTGCCAGACTTGAGGACATGAATATGGCGGTCACTCAATCTAGTAAGGGTGTAGAGAGTATTTTGGAAAGTATGAATGCTATTCATGTTTTAGGCAATAGTGTAAGTGAGAAAACAAATGATATTACATTAGAGATGAATGAGCAGATAGAGCTTATTAATGATCTAGGAAAGGCTACTCATACGTTATCTACAGTAGTTCATACCTTAGATCATATTATTAATAGATTTATGATAGATTGATGATAGGAGAGACGATATGTTAAAAAATGTATTAGCTAGAGAAACATTAAATGAAGCAACAAAGGTATTAAATCAATGTTTTAAAGAGTATATGAATAAGGATCTTGTGTATGATAGTCAGTTTATGGACGTTAGTAGCACACATATTATAGCGATTGGAGGATTTGTATTTAAAGTACCCGCTTTAAAAGAATTATTTAAAGATCAAGAATTAAGTATGTATTTCAGTCAGTTATCATCTACTGCATCTCATCTTTTTTGTATAGAAGAAAATAAAGTGAATTATTTTTATTATATGAATGGGGTAGTTACAGAAAAATCCGTAGACTTATCTATTCAAAAACGTATTATGGCTATTTGTGAAGACTATAAAAGATGGGCAGGCTATATTAATGAAAAGGGAGAACATGTTATTGATTTAAAGAAACCAGTACCAGGACCACACTTTTATACGAATATGCTTTTAGGAGATCGTATGAATTTTGATCTAGCACTCCAGTCTACGCCTAAAAGTGTGGTAGATCGTTTGGGTGGTGGAAGCTTTAGAGCACACGCAGCCAATCAAGTATTAGCAACAAGATGGGATATGCTACCAGAAGAAAATGGTTTTCCTGCCAATAGACAGTTTTATATTGTAGAGGAAGGCAAACAAATTTTTTATTCCGCAGATGTATTAGATGCTAATATTGAACGTGCAGAGTGTAGACATGGACAAAACTATACAGAGATTGAGTATGAGACGAAATGTGGGCTTAAGATTTTAAGAACTATTTTCCTAGTACCACAGTACGAAGGTTTACCAATTGCTACAGAAGTTCAAAGAATAACTCTTATTAATAAAACAGCCAAAGATAGAGATTTAAAAGTAGTTACAACAGGTATGTTAGCCACAGCAGCTCCAGGAGCACTCATGGAAGATGTGGTTTATTCTACAGTCATTATGCAATCCCAATTAATTAAAGATGAGGAAGAGCACCTCATAGGATATGTGCCTTACTACTATCCAGAACCAGCTAGTAGAGACGTTCGTTATACTACCATGGTTGCTTACGAGAAAAATGTAAAAAAATATCCAACAGAAATATGCACACACTATGGAGAATTTATAGGCAGTGGTAATTTATACAAACCTCAAGGAATCCTTAAATTATCTAACCGCCTCAATACTAAAGGACCAGGATTTTTTGCACTAGGATGTCCTATTCATGTAGAAGCAGGGGAAACCACTTATGTGGATCACTTTATAGGTCTCATCTCTGAACTAAAAGAAACAAGAGTGCCTAATGAAGTCATCCATACTCAACTTCTTAATTTACATCGTCAATTTGAGTCACCAGAAAGTGTGGTAAGAAGCTTAAATGAACAATTAGAAAGCTATAAAAAATATAGTACATACTTACAAGTTCATACAGGAGATACAGCTTTTGATAGCTATGTGAACAAAAATCTACCTTTCCAAGTACTTTATCAGACTTTTGTTTCTCGTTCGTTTGATTTAACTCAAAAAGGTTATAGAGAAATTGGGTTTAGAGAAATTCAAGATATTTTTGTATCACAATATTACCTTATTTCTATGGGTGAGATAGAGTATACAAAATCATTACTCAGGGAATGGATTGAAAAAGTATTTGATTATGGATACTGCTATCATAATTTCTTCTGGCAAGGTAAAGAACCAGGCAAATGGTCAGATGATGGTTTATGGTTGCTTCAAGCAGTCTATCGCTATGTCAGTTATAGTGGAGATTTTAGCTTCCTAGATGAAGTGTATGAAATAGCAGGAACAGACGGAAAGACAAGAAGTGTTTATGAAACTTTAAAAGCAATTATTACTTATTCAGCAGAGCGCTCTATAGGTGAACATGGATTACCACTTATTGATTTTGCTGATTGGAATGACTGCTTAAAAGTAGATGCTCATTATGTATCAGGTCCAGAAAAAGAAAGACAAGACAAACCACTTAAAGGTTATTCAGAAAGTGTAATGAATGCATTCTTACTGAAATTAGCCTTACAACATATGAAAGAGTTTTCAAGTATTCATAAAGATCAAGACTATGAGCAACATACAAAAGATTTAATCAAGCAACTGGATGATAATATTCAAAAACACGCATGGAAAGAAAATTTCTTTGCAAGAGTACTGTTTAATAGATTTGGTGAAGAAATCACTTTCTTAGGTGCAAAAAACGATGGTTTCTCTGCAGATCCAAATGTAGATGGTACATACTTCTTAAATTCTTTCAGTTGGTCTATTCTTTCTTCTTGTGCTAATGAAAAGCAGATTGGTAAGATGTTAGATCAAATTGAACAGTATTTAAAAACACCTTATGGATTAAAATTAATGAGTCCGACTGACTTATCAAAAGTTGCAAAAGGAACAGCTACAGGAGAGTATTTCCCTGGGGATAGAGAAAATGGGGGTATCTTTAAGCATGCAACAATGATGGCAACAGCAGCTATGCTTCAAGCAGCTAAGAGAGTAGAGGATAAGGCATTAGCTAGTAGATTAACTCATTTAGCGTATTGGATGGTAGGCCTTGTGCTACCTTACAAAGCTTTAGAAAATCCATTTGAAGTATGTGGTAATCCACGCTGGTGTACACAATACAATAATAGTTTAACAGGTGAAAATATTGGACCTACTTTAAGTGGTACTTCAACTTGGCTTGCTATTACCCTGTTTGAAATGTTAGGAATTAAATATGAGAAAGATTTACTTGTTATTGAGCCACTATTAGATGAAGAGATGACACAAGTAAGTTATACATTAAGACACTTCACATCTAAGTATGTCATTGAAATCCATAAACCAATAGGTTTATCAAGAATGAAAGATCAAAACTGCAGCATTATAGTAGATGGAAAACAAGTGTCAGATCATAAGATTTCATTAGTAGATGATGGTAGGGTGCATCAAATAACACTTACTTTTGGAGCATAAAAAGCTGAAGAAAAGGTGGTTTAAAACGATGAGTAAATATACATATATAGATCGTAAAGGGACATTTAAAATTATAGATCCAGAGAGAAATAGCTACAGCTATTTCCCTTTGGCTAATGAAAAAGGTGTGATGTCAAGTGTTACTCCTTTTTTAAATGGAGACTGTAAGATGGGGCAAAATACCTTTTTATTAGCGCCAGTAAGCAGCGAAGATCTTCACAATAATAAATCTTCAAGAAATTTCTGGGTTACTATTGAAAGTAGAGGGATTTGGTCAGCAACAGGTGTATCACCTATGGCTATGGCTGCGTTATTTAGTGATAAAAAAGAAGAAACAGAATTAGAAGCTGGAGTGATGTGGCATAAGGTGACTAGAGAGTCTAAAGCACTAGGTATAAAATCAGAAATTATCTCTTTTGTACCTGCCTCAGAGGATACAGTAGAGCTTATGAAAGTAACGATTATCAATACAAGTGAAGAGGAAATGGTCATTTCACCAACAGCAGCAATTCCTTTATATGCCCGATCAGCTGATAATTTAAGAGATCATAGACACGTTACTTCTTTATTACATAGAATAAAAACCACAGATTATAGTATCGTTGTTAATCCGACCTTAACGTTTGATGAAAGAGGTCATAAGAAGAATACAATTGTTTATGGGATGTCAGGCTCAGAGGCTCAAGGACAAAAACCAATAGGTTATTTTCCTATTGTAGAGAATTACATTGGTGAGGGAGGTTCTTTTGAAGTACCAGAAGCTATTATGTGCCAAAAATCACCTGATGTGTATGCTGGTTCCGAGCTAGAAGGATATGAAGCTATGGGAGGAGTAGTTTTTGAAAAAACGCTACTCAGACCACAAGAATCAAAAGCTTATATACTTGTTTTGGGATTTGGAGACAATGAAGACCATTTTGAGGAAATGGCTAAAAAGTATTTAAGTGAAGTAGCAGTAGATGAAGCGCTTAAAACAACTCAGGCTTATTGGGATAAGAAAATCAATGTGTCTTATCAAACAGGGGATGAGGAGTTTGATAACTGGATGTACTGGGTGAATTTCCAACCTATGTTAAGACGAATTTATGGGTGTTCTTTTTTGCCACATCATGATTATGGAAAAGGTGGACGTGGTTGGAGAGATTTATGGCAGGATTGCTTAGCACTTTTGGTCATGGATCCAAGTGGTGTAAGAAGTATGTTATTAGATAATTTTGGAGGCGTACGTATTGATGGTACCAATGCCACGATTATAGGTACCAAGCAAGGTGAATTTATAGCAGATAGAAATAATATTACAAGGGTTTGGATGGATCATGGTGCATGGCCTTTCTTAACCACCAATCTCTATATTCAACAAAGTGGAGATATTAAATTTTTATTGGAGAAACAAAACTACTTTAAAGATTTACAAGTAGATAGAGGAACAGATAAGGATGAGCGCTGGTCACCTAGTAAGGGGAATTCTCTTAAACAAAGTAATCAGATGGTTTATCAAGGAACTATTTTAGAGCACCTCTTAGTACAGCATCTTACGGCCTTCTACGATGTAGGAGAACATAATCATTTAAGGCTGCATGGAGCAGATTGGAATGATGGTTTAGATATGGCAGATGAAAAAGGTGAGAGTGTTGCTTTCTCTGCGCTTTATGCAGGAAATATGAGAGAAATTGCCAATCTTTTACGTATACTAAAGGAAAAAGAACAAGAAGAAAAAGTTACATTAGCGGAAGAATTAAATCTTCTTATGGGTACAGATGTAGTAGTCTTTGAAGATGTTTCAAAAAAGAATACCATTTTGCAAACTTATTGTAAGAGGGTAAAATATGGAGTCACTGGTCATCAGGTAGAAATAGAACTTGAGACACTAATAACAGATTTAGAGGCCAAAGCTGATTGGATGATGCAGCATATAAGAAAAGAAGAATGGCTTACAGATCAGTCAGGATACAGTTGGTATAATGGGTACTATGATAATCATGGAAGAAGAGTAGAAGGTGATCATGAAAAAGGAACACGTATGATGCTTACAAGTCAGGTATTTACTATTATGAACAAAGTTGCTACCGATCAGCAAGTCATAGATATCGTTAAAGCAGCAGATCAGTATCTATATGATCCATCAGTAGGTGGCTATAAATTAAATACTAACTTTAATGAAGTAAAAACAGATCTTGGTAGAATGTTTGGTTTTGCCTATGGGCATAAAGAAAATGGTGCAGTTTTTTGTCACATGGCTACTATGTATGCTAATGCATTGTATCAAAGAGGATTTAGTCATGAAGGTTTTAAAGTAATTAATACACTGTATAAACATTGTAGTGATTTTGAAAAAAGTCGAATTTTTCCTGGGGTCCCGGAATATATCAATGGCAAAGGGCGAGGAATGTATCACTATTTAACAGGGGCAGCAAGTTGGTTAATGCTTACAGTCATTACAGAAATGTTTGGTATAAAAGGGAAATTAGGTGATTTATATTTTGAACCTAAACTATTATTAGATCAATTTAATCAGGATGATAAAGCTACAATCCATTTAGTATTTGCAGGCAAAAAGCTCAAGATCATTTATTCTAATCCACATAAAAAACAAGTTGGAACCTATTCTATAGATAAGATAGAAATGGGCAATAAGTTATATAATATCAATCAATCTAGTATTAAGAGAGAAGATATCGAATCACTTGCCCCATTAGTAGAACATACTATTTATGTTCACTTAATATAGTATATTAAAAGAGTTGAATGATAAAATTCAACTCTTTTTTTGAAAATAAATAATTGTATTGTATAATAGGTGTTAGAATGATTCTAATACCTATTATTGTGGGGGGGAAGATTTATGTTTACTGTACAATTAGTAGATGATGAGCCTATTGTAAGAAAAGGGCTAAATAAACTAATAGGATGGGAAGAATTAGGATTTGAGGTAGTCTGTGAAGCAGAAAATGGTGAAGAAGCATTAGTCCAGCAAGCCACACAGAAAATAGATGTCATGATTACGGATATAGGAATGCCTATTATGAATGGAATAGAGTTAATGAAAGAAGCAAGAAAGAGTGGCTATCTAGGAGAAATAGTCATTTTAACTGCATATGGAGAATTTGAGTATGCTAAAAGTGCCATTCAATATGGTGTAACAGATTATCTTTTAAAGCCTATAGAGGAAGAGCAGATGATAGAGACCTTAAATAAGATTAAGGAAAAACTACTGAAAAAGTTGGAAAGTGAAAATAGATATAAATCACATGATATAAAAATAGAAAATAGTAAAGAGAGGGTATTTTCTAGGGAAAATGATAAATTACTCATTAAATATATAATGGGAATTAATTCAAAAGCACTTGAGGTTTTAGAGAAGATTGTAGAAGAAGAAAGAGAACTAGGAGAAGGACATATTTCTAGTATGTGTATGAGATTTTCTTACATATTAGAAGAATTAGTAAGTAGGGTAAAAGAAAAATATATCTACTTAACTAAACTAAAGAATATTGAACAATATCTTCATTATGGAGAGCAAGAAGCGAATATAAAAGAGGAACTTATAGAGGGATTTGAGAAAAATGTAAAAGGAATATTTAAGATTTTGGAAGAAAGTCGGGTGATCTATAAGGATAATGTAGTAATGCAAGCTTGCCAATATGTAGTTGAGCACATAGATGAAGAGATTACACTAACTACTATAAGTGAAACATTATCTATAAGTAAAAATTATTTTTGTAGTCTTTTTAAGAATGAAACAGGAGAAAATTTCCTGCATTTTGTAACGCGTATAAAAATGAAACGTGCCCAATTTTTATTAAGAGAAGAGAATTTAAGGGTGTATGAAGTATGCGACTTATTGGGGTATACAGATACCACTTATTTTACAAGGTTGTTTAAGAAGTATATTCATATGACACCTAACGAGTATAAGAAAGTGGTGGGTGAGCTTAATGATTAGCCCATATAGACATTTGAAGCAAAAAATACATATTAAAAGTGTAAGTTGGATCTTGATTAGAAGTTATCTTATAACTATGAGTATTTCTTTATTTTTTGGAATTTTTTTATTCCAATTGATGTTACAAAAAGAGGTAGATTATAAACTTAAAAAAGGAGATCAAGAAGCACTCAATACAGTATCTTATTTTATAACTAAGCATATGCAAGAGAATGAGAGAATATCTGCTGAGTTATTAACCAATACATTTCTTCAGCAGGCACTATCGATAGAAAATGAAACAAATATGAGAGTAGTCAATAAGACATTAAGAGATGCTCTTGTGGGTAGAGATGGCATAAGATCGATACATATTATTACTAGCAAAGGTAATGTGATTTCTGAGTTTAAGGAACCTAGTTATTTAAAAAATACAGCAGATTTTTTAGAACAGTTAGATTTATCATTAATAGAGCAAAAGAAAGGAAGCGTATATTGGGGGATAGGTACCAATGTCTTAGAACCAGAAGTGGGAAGTACTCTATATTTAGCAAGGATGATACGTTCTAGAGATAAATTAGAGTCATTGGGTTATTTGATCATTTATATAGATCCTAGAGAGTTTGAAAAAACATGTCGCGATATGCTGGATAATATTGATTTAAAAGTAAGGATTAAAGATAGTTTAGATCAAACTTTTCAAATACCTAGGGATATAGAGTTAAACAATATAGAAGAGATCGTAAGGTGGGAAGATAAGGAATATAACTATATCAAAAGAGGGAGTAAAAAGTATTATTATGTGATACAAGATATGCCTATATTAAATGGTAAGATTATGGGCATTAACAGCCATGCTAGAGCTAATACAAATATGAATACAATTTTTTTATTTGCAGTTACAGTTAATATTATTTTCTTGAGCGGGGCATCTTTACTCATCAAAAGGAAAGTGATTCTCCCGTTAAAACACATTGCAGATAAAGCGAGAATGGTAGGAAAACAAGGTAATTTAGACACTCATTTTACTATAGCAACAAGTTATACAGAAGTATATGAGATTACTTATGCCTTAGATGAAATGATGCAAGAAATCAAAGAATTAGTGAGTGAAGTAAAAGAGAAAGAAAAAATGCAAAAACGGTTAGAATTATCTATTATTAATCATCAGGTTAAGCCACATTTTTTATATAATACACTAAATACAGCTAGTATCATGGTTGCTCTAGAAGAAAAGGAAGCAGCTGATGAGCTGATTAAAACTTTAGCCAAATATTATAGAGCTTGCTTAGGGACGGGAGACGATGTTATTACGATTCAAGAAGAACTACAAATTGTGAAAGAATATGTAAAGATTGCGGTTATTAGGAATCCAAATATTATCCATATAACCTATGATGTAGAAGAAGAGGCATTAGAACACAAGATTCTTAAGATTACATTACAATCGCTAGTAGAAAATAGTATTAAATACGGCATAAAAAAAATAGGACAACCTGTTAATGTACATCTTGCTATAAAGCTAAATAAAGAGCAAAAAATGATGTTTATTACAATAGAAGATGATGGCATAGGTATAAGTGAAGAAATGATACAAAAAATTAAAACTGGTGAAAAATTAGAGGTAAAATCCGGATTTGGTTTGAAGGCAATTATTACTAGAATATTACTTTACTATGATTTAAAAGATACAAATGAGGTCATAGAAATTGATTCTAGATGTGGAGAATATACAAAAATCCTATTAAAGATACCTTATTAAGTTAAAAAAGATAGTCAATAAAGCTAAAAAGTTAATTTTTTAATGTATTATCGTAATTTTGTTGAGTTTTTATAATTTTATATAAGTATATAATTATATTATCAAATACATAACAAAAGGGTGAGATATATGAAGAAAAAATTAATACTTAGTCTTTTAGCAACAACATTAGCAGCTACTTCTGTAGTAGGATGTGGAAGTGGTAGTACAGAAACCACTACAACATCTAGTAAAGGAGAAACTGGAACAACTGTATCAGCTAGTCCGGATGCAGCTAAAGATACAACTTCAGGAGATAAAACAGTTGTTACCATGTGGATTATGCCAAACAGTGGTGAGGCAGAAGCTGACTTTATGACTATGTTAGAGCCATTTTTAGAAGCGAATCCAGATATAGAGGTACAGCCAACTGTATTAGACTGGGGATCAGCTTGGACAAAACTAACAACAGCAGCAACCAGTGGAGAGGGACCAGATATTACTCAGCTTGGAACCACACAAATTGCAGCTATTGCAGCCATGGGTGCTTTAGAAGACTTAACACCTGTATATGAAAGATTTGGTGGAGAAGCAGCTTTCGTAGATGCTACCCTTCCAACTACTCAAATTCTTGGTGCAGGTGAAGAAAGATACGCAGCACCATGGTTTATTGATACAAGAGCATTATTCTACAGAAAAGATATTTGTGAAGCAGCCGGTGTTGATCCAACAAAAGACTTTGAAACATGGGACAGCTTCAAAGCAGCTCTTACTAAGATGAAAGATGTAGAAATTGATGGTGTTAAAGTACCTGCTTTAGGTATGCCAGGTAAAAATGACTGGAACGTTATTCATAACTATGCACCATGGATCTGGGGTGCAGGTGGTGACTTTATTGCAGAAGATAATAAAACATCTGTAATTAACTCTGACGAAGCATTCAAAGGTGTTAAATTCTACACAGAACTTGCAACAGAAGGTCTTATGAGTATGCCTGCTTTAGAGAAAAACTCATCAGAAATTGAAGCATTATTTAATGCAGGTGAATTTGCATCTATGTTCTCAGGAGCTTATGAAATTGCAACTTTAAGAAAAGAACAACCAGAACTTGCTGAAAAAGTTGGCACAGCTCCAATTCCTGAAGGACCTGAAGGTAGATATGCATTCTTTGGTGGTAGTG
This sequence comes from Candidatus Cellulosilyticum pullistercoris, assembly GCA_018883705.1. Classification (GTDB taxonomy): domain Bacteria; phylum Bacillota; class Clostridia; order Lachnospirales; family Cellulosilyticaceae; genus Cellulosilyticum; species Cellulosilyticum pullistercoris. Next base: position 17,066 of record JAHLFQ010000161.1, on the reverse strand, counting down.
GTCTTTCAGTATTTAAAAATTCTAAAAACAAAGAAGCAGCTTATAGAGTACTTGAGTATTTAATGACTCCAGATGCTCAAATAGCATATCAAGAAAAATGTGGAAACTTACCAGCTGTTAAAGCAGCTTTCGAAACAGAATTCGTAACACGCGAAGAAATGCGCGTAGCTTTCAAAGAACAATTACAATATGGTAAAGCATATCCTTCTGTAGCAGGATGGGGTCCATCAGAAACACTTCTTCAAAAAGGATTAAGTAATGTATGGGATAATATTATGGGTGTATTTGGTCCATATGATCCAGCTAAAACTCAAGAATTCTTAGATCAAACAGCTAGTGAATGTACAACAATCTATAGTCAACAATAGATAACATAATGGCATTGTATATATCTGCTCTATGAACTAATTATAGAGCAGATATACTATGACAGGAGGAGAAGATATGACTAAAGTTCAAAAAGTTTCTCATACCAATAAAACACCTAAGAAAGGGTTAATGTATCAAATCAAAAAAAATAAACTAGCATATGGTCTGATTGCACCAGCGCTAGTAGCCATGCTCATTATACATGTAATTCCTATCGTATCGGGAATTTGTATGTCATTTCTAAAATTAAACCAATTCACACTCAATCAATTTTTAAAAGCACCTTTTATAGGATTTGACAACTATAAAGAAGTGCTCTTAGATCCTAATAGTACGATGCGTTCAGGATTTCTTGATGCCTTTAGAAATACCGCTATTTTTTCAGTTTCATGTAGTATTTTAGTCATTTCCATTGGACTATTATTAGCAATACTCTTAAACAGAAAATTTAGATTCCAAGGGCTTGCTAGAACGTTATTAATGACTCCTTGGGTTGTACCATCTTTTGTAGTTGGTTTATTATGGGGCTTTATGTGGCAACAAGATGGCGTTATCAATAGAATTATTGTAGATGTTTTACATATCATGCCGGAAAAAACTTACTGGCTAACAGGACCTAAAGTTCTTATTGCTATTATGATTCCAACTATATGGAGAACTGTTCCATTTGTTATGCTGATGCTTTTAGCAGGTCTTCAGCAAATACCAGTTGATTATTACGAAGCAGCTGAAATAGATGGTGCCAATGCATGGCAACAATTTAGAAATATTACCTTGCCACTATTAAGATCTGTTTTATCTATACAAATTCTTAATGGTATTATCAACTATATTTATTCGTTTAATATTGTAGCAATGATGTTTGGACATGGTGCAGGATTCCCAGGTAAGTATGGAGATTTATTGATGACTAATATTAATCGTAACTCCTTCCAAATTTGGCAATTTGGTGCTGGTGCAGCAGCGACAGTTATTGTTATGATTTGTGTCCTCTCATTAGTGGGCGTATGGTATAAAATATTCCAAAATGATTTGGTGGTGAATGACTAATGAAAACACAAAAATTATCTCAAATAAAACGAAGAAAAGATATAATGAACACTCTAGCAACAGTAGTTGTTTGGATATTTGTTTTACTAGCTTTATTTCCTATTGTATGGATGGCAATTACTTCATTAATGACACAAGGAGATATTGCAACAGGTAAATTAGGGACACCAAGTCACTTTAGTAATTATAGTGAAATGTGGAAGAATGTAGATTTCTTTAAATATTTCAAGAATAGTATTATTGTATGTAGTGCAACAACAGCTATAGCTCTAGCTTTAGCAACCTTTGCAGGATATGCAACAGCTAGATTTAAATTCCCAGGTTCTAATATATTTGGAGCTGCTGTACTGGCAACTCAGATGGTACCTGGAATTATGTTCTTATTACCTCTTTATTTAGTATTTATTAAAATTCAAGATATGTTAGGTATTAAAATTATTAATACCTATGGTGCTTTAATTTTAGTGTATTCTGCATTCTTTATTCCTTTTAGTATTTGGATTTTACGTGGGTTCTTTGCAAGTATTCCAACAGAACTAGAAGAAGCGGCTATTATTGATGGATGTAGTAAACTTGGAGCATTTATAAGAATTATATTACCAATCGCTAGGATTGGATTAATTGCTACAGGAATTTATATTTTCCTTATGGCATGGGATGAATTGTTGTTTGCGTGGGTACTGACTACTTCTTCAGATGTAGCGACTATTCCAGTAGGAATCAGATTATATGTAGGAAACTATCAAAATAGATATGATCTATTGATGGCAGCAGGATGTGTAACAACGTTACCACCACTTATTATCTTCTTTGGTTTACAAAAACAATTTATAAGAGGTATGACTGCTGGTGCAGTAAAAGCATAGAAAAATGAGAAAATAAACAACCTTGTTCTAGAACAGGGTTGTTTTTTATGTTATAATTTAGGCTAGGGAAATGATCTGATTTTGGTCTAAAGGGGAGATTAATATGGGGGATGATAGATTCATAAATAGAGTGATTGTAGGCATTATCATATGTTTAACATCTATTTTAGGAATATTACTATGTGTCATTTATTCAGATATTAGAAATACTAAGAGTACTAGAAATAAAGAGGTGCCAGTAAAAACAATTAAGATATGGACAATTCATGGGGGAATTGAAGATATTCTTAATGAAGTAGCTAGAACCTATGAAAGTAAACGTACAGATATTAAGATTGAAGTGACTACCTTTAAAAATGAGGTTTATCAATCAAGTATTGAAAATGCAGTTATTACCAATGAGCTTCCAGATGTGTTTTTTTTCTGGGGATATGAAAAACTTAAAAAATTTGTAGATTTAGATTTAGTATGGGATATCAGTGAGGCAATGGAGAAATATTATGACGGTGAGAAGCCTCTACAAGGGGCTATGGATGGCGTAACCTATAATGGACAAATATATGGGATGCCTGTTTATGGGTGGTGCACAGCTTTATTTTGTAATAGAGAATTATTTGAGAAGGCCCAGTTACAATATCCAAATACTTACGAAGAACTACTAACAACTATAGAGCAGTTAAAAGCTAAAGGAATTACGCCTATGAGTAGTGGCTCAAAAGAAATATGGCTCACCTCCTTATACTATATGAATTTAGTATTAACTGAAGGGACTATTGAAGGTGTATATGAAGCAGCAACAAATCCTCAGTTATTCAAAACAGAACAGTTTTATCATGCTGCTCAGAAGTTAGAAGCATTGATACAAGCTAAACCATGGGGAAAAAATTATTTGGAAAATGATTCCTATGATGCTTCCTATGACTTTTCTCAAGGAAAAGCAGCCATGATATTATCTGGAAGTTGGGTGGCTGCTAATGTAGAGGGAGCAGATTCTAAAGTAAAAGGTAAAATAGATATTATATCTTTTCCGGAGATCCCCCAAGCGGTAGGAGTAGGAGGTTATGCAGATACTTTAGTCATTAATAAACAAAGTCAAATTACCCAGGATGAGTCCTTACAAGAAGCTTACTTTGAAATCGTAAAAGAAGTTTCAACAAAAGCTATAGAAAAATATGGAATAGGGTTACCTGCCTATGAAAATCAAAAGGTTAATCCAAAAGTATTTCCAACACTCTATCAGTGCGCACAAATTGCAAAAGATAAGACAATGCATCCTGCATATGATCAAGTATTTGATGAAAATTTTTCTAGCATATATTATGAAACTTTATCACAGCTTGTAAGCGGTCAAATAGATTCAGACCAATTCATTGAAAATGTAGCTCGTTAGAAGGAGCCTATTTACTAGGAAGCAACTAGTAAATAGGCTCTTTTTTAATTTCATAAGGGTTCATAATTTTACCTAGTTTAATCGTAACTTTATCAAGTTTCGACTCAGTGTAAAAGCCTTTATACTAGAAAGTAATAGTAATCTGATGAAAGGAGTAAACCAATATGAAAAAAAGCCTACTCATGGCATTAAGTGTTGGATTAGTACTTTGTGGATGTAATAATGAAAATAAAAATCATGTGGAAGAGCAAATTATACAAAAAGGGATGAGAGATTTGAAAGGTAAAATAAAACTAGAATTAGAATTTGAACAAGCAGAAAATGAGTGGATGCAAAAAGCAGATGGTTATTCAAATGGAAGTATGTTTAATTGTACGTGGAGAGGAAACAACATAACTTTTGAAGATAGCAAGATGCAACTAAAGATTGATAAAGAAGAGGGTGAGGCAAAGCCACCATGGTCTGGGGCAGAATATAGAAGTAGGCAAATGTATCATTATGGAATGTATGAGGTACGTATGAAGCCTATTAAAAATGAAGGGGTCGTTTCTTCATTCTTTACTTATACAGGACCCAGTGATCAAAATCCTTGGGATGAAATCGATATTGAGTTTTTAGGTAAAGACACAACCAAGGTACAATTTAATTATTTTACAGATGGGGTTGGACAACACGAATACATATATGATTTAGGGTTTGATGCAGCGCAAGAATTTCATGAATATGGTTTTGAATGGTTAAAGGATTCCATTACATGGTATGTAGATGGGGTAGAAGTTTATAAAGTCACAGAAAATATTCCTAAAACTCCTGGAAAAGTCATGATGAATACTTGGCCAGGTATAGGTGTAGACAGTTGGTTAGGTCGTTTTGACGGTACAGTGCCACTTATCGCAGAGTATGACTGGATGAGAGTAACAGCTTATGACCAGAAGTAAGGGGAGAACATGTATGAAAGGACATCATGAGATAAGAAGTGTTTTAAGTATCAAGCAAAAGGTAGGTATTGGGGTAGCTATTATATTGATGATTAGTATTTTAATCTGCATAGGAATCTTGATATTTTATTAATCAGAAGATATATATATCATTTTATATTCAATAAGGGGGATATTATGAGAAAGATGGGTAGTAGTAAGAGAAGATTAACTAGCTTGTTGGTAACTGCGATGATGTTATCTCAGATTCAAGCAACTGGTATTGCGGCACCTATAACCACAGAAAAAATATTTAATGATGTAAAAGAAAATGCTTGGTATAGTGAAGCTATTTATAAATGGAGTCAAAATGGAATTGTATCAGGATATGAGGATTATAGTTTTAGACCTCAAAATCAAGTAACAAGAGCAGAGCTTGCAGCAGTTATTGATCGCATATTTAAATTAGAAGATAGTACATATGCAAAAAGTTATGAAGACGTAAATGAAGGTAAATGGTATGCCTCTGCCATTGAGCATGTCAGTTCAGCAGGGCTTATGAAGGATACAGGAGAAAGATTTAAACCTGATCAACCGGTTACCCGTGAAGAATTAGCCTATGCTTTTTCTAGAGCTTATAGTTTAACAAAGGCAGAAGCTAAAACTTTTAAAGATCAAGGAGATATATCTGATTGGGCTATAGAATCAGTTCAGGCTTTAGTAGGAAATGGCTATATGTTAGGAATGCCTGATGGGAGCTTTGCACCTCAAGCATATTTAACGAGAGCACAAATGATGATGGTTATAGATCGTTTAACATCAACGATTATACAAGAAGCAGGAACCTATAAAGTGGATGTTAAAGGGAATTTAGTAATCAATACAAAAGATGTTATCCTCCAGGATATGACGGTATCCGGTAATTTATATTTAGCAGAAGGTATAGGGCGTGGAGATGTAACACTAGATCATATTACTGTAAAAGGGACAGTGTTTGTGGAAGGCGGAGGAGAAAACTCTATTCACTGTAAGGATATTACTCTAGATCATCCAATCAGTGTGGCAGTTGCAAAACCAGTAAGGATTGTTAATACAGGCAAAAAAATATCTACTCATTTGCAGAATCATTCAACAGTAACCCTAGAAGGAACTTTTTCAGAAATTATGGTACCTTCCAATGTCACACTAAAATTAGGAAGCACTTTAAGTGCAGATAAATTAGTGACGCTACCTAACACCACCCAAGATAAAAATGCTAAACCAGCTCAAATAGAAATGGTAAAAGGCTCTGTTATTCAATTAGTTGTAGCTGATGGAGCTATGAACATAGTAGGACAGGGTGAAATCAAACGATTGAATGAAAATATAGCAGGTATAAAAACAGAAATCAAACCTAATGATATAGTGACTGCACCAGGTATTCAATCTAATATTGATGTCAACACCAATAAGATTCCTAATATTAATAAGCCAGAAGAAAATGAGTCACCATCCGAAGACAAACTGGTAGAAGAAGAAAAGCCAAATGAAGAAAAACCGGGAGATCATGTGGATGAAACGAAGTGGCAGCTTGCTTGGAGTGATGAGTTTGATGGAAATCAAGTAGATTCTAATAAATGGGATTATAACAATGGTTTCTTGAATCTCAATCAGGAAAAACAAGTTTATCAAGCAAAGAATGCAACAGTAGCTGATGGCGTGCTTACGATTACTGGTAAAAAAGAAGATGTAACGATTGATGGTATAACACATGAGTATACTTCTGCTAGAATGGTTTCTAAAGGAAAATATGCTCAAAAATATGGGAAAATAGAAGTCAGAGCAAAGTTGCCATTAGGCAAGTCTCTATGGCCTGCTATTTGGATGCTTCCAGAAGATGATGAGTATACAGGATGGCCTAGTTCTGGAGAAATTGACATTATGGAAAGTAGAGGAAGTGTGCCTAATCAGGTATGGGGAACGTTACATTATGGAGAGAAGACACCGAATAACTCTCAGTCAGGCAGTAACTATGTTTTCCCAGAAGGAGAGAGCATTGATGGTTTCCATACTTACGGCATAGAGTGGCAGCCAGGTGAAATCAGATGGTATGTAGATGGTAAGCTTTATCAGACTCAAGATAACTGGTTTACAGTAGATCCAGATACAGGTGAAAAATATGCTTTCCCAGCACCTTTTGATAAAAAGTTCCATGTGATTCTCAATTTAGCATTAGGCGGTTGGTATGATGGTGTAGGAACGAATTTAGAGGTAGATTCATCTATTTTTGAAGGTGGTAAGGAACATGCGATGGAAGTGGACTATGTAAGATTTTATGAAAGTAAAGAAGGAAGCTATCCAGAAGCTTCAGATCCAGATTCTAAAATTCCAGAGCTTCCACAAGATGCTAGAAAACCACTTGAAGATGGTAATTTAATCTATGATAATACCTATTCTGATTACGGTATTCAGGATAATAAAGAAGGAGATTTAAACTTTGGAGAAGGTTGGAATCTACTGTATAAAGATAATTTTGGTGGAAAGGCAGAAGCAGCTATTGAATTATTGAAAGATGTACCTTTTGCAAGAATTAAAGTTCAAGACAAAGGGAACCAAGATTATTCTATTCAAATGATCGAGCAAACAACATTAGGAAGAGGTAGAACCTATAAGCTCTCTTTTGATGCAAAAGCTGAAGATGATAGAACCATTCAGTTTAAAGTAGGTGGTGGAGAATCAAGGGGCTATGCTGTCTATTCAGATACATACATTGAAAATATTAGTACAGAAATTCAGCATATAGAAAAAACATTCGTTATGAAAAGTAGTACGGATACTGCTGCACGTCTTGAATTTAATGTTGGGCTAGATTCTAATGATGTATGGATTGGCAACGTTAAATTAGAAGAAGTAGAAAGTGAGCCTGTTATTGAAGATTTTAATGGACCTAAAAATCCACTTAAAAATGGTAGCTTAATTTATAATGGCGCATTTGATAAAGGGAAATTAGATAGACTCACTTACTGGAATTTAGACACTCAAAATGGTGGAGCAGTTACAATGCATGTTCCAGAAGCTACACGAGATTTACACATTCAAGTAGATGCAGGTGGTCGTGATTTAAGTGATATTACACTGGATCAAAGAGGTTTAAAACTGGGTGAAAACGCTAATTATACGATGACTTTTACTGGAAAAGCAGAAAAGCCACAATCCATGAACGTAAAACTCTTAGGTGAAGATGGGAAGACGATTTATGCAGAACAGAGAGTAGATCTAACCACTACCAAAGAGAAGTATGAATTTGTATTGCAAGGTAAAGGTACTAGTACCAATAAAGGTAGATTAGTGTTTGAAATGGGCGGAGTAGACCAAAGCACCATTATATTAGATGATGTGAGTGTGGTAGAAACAAGACAAGATTTTTCAGGTGTCAATATTTTCCCATTAAAGAATGGTGATTTTTCTGAAGATGGAGCAAACTGGAATGGATTATTTGTAGAAGGTGGAGTAGGGGAAGTTACTTTTGAGGATGAAGCAAAGTTCTTTATTAGTGATATAGGAGCTAATCCATGGAGTGTGATGCTCTCACAAAATGACGTACCATTTTCGGCTGGAGTGAAATATGTAATTTCCTTTGAAGCATCATCAGAAATTCCAAGGGATATGGTAGTAAAAACAGAGCAAGAAGGTACTTGGAGGGCATTCTTTGAGAAGACTGTAAATTTAACACCAGAAAAGCAAAAATATAGTTTTGAATATACCATGCCTGCAGATGGAGATTTAGACTTAGGTCTTAAATTCTTAATAGGAAAGACAGTAGATGCTCCGATAGAAACGCATACAGTAACCATTGACAATATTGTATGTGAAGTAAAAGATGGTGTCTTATTAAAATCACAACTAAAAAATGGTCAATTTAATGATGGAACGAACAATTGGAGTACTTACGTTGCGAGTGACCAAGGCGCAGAAGCTGATATATCCGTATTAGATGAGGCTTTACAAATGGCTATTAAAGAGTTAGGAAGTAATCCATGGGAGATACAACTTTCTCAAAGAGGTATCAAACTTGAAAAAGGTAAGACATATGAAGTAGGATTTAAAGCTCAAAGTGAGGCAGCAACAAAACTTAAAGTAAGTGTTGGACATGAGGCAGCAGATTATTCTTATACTAACTATTTATCAAATGATCAATTTTTTGATATTACAGAGGCGGAGCAACAACATGTCTTTAGATTCACAATGAATGAGGCTACAGATGAAGATGCTAAACTAGCATTAGAAGCAGGAAAACAAGACGGTGCAGTACCTACAACCATTACTTTAGATGATATCTATGTAACGGATGTTCCAGGAGAGGAAAAGGAAGAAAGTGGAGAAGATGTACCAACAGAAATCAGTAATCTCTTACAAAATGGAAATTTTGAGGATAAAGAAGATTTTGGATGGAATCAATATGCAGTAAAACCTGGTGAGGCTACTTTTACTCGTAATGATGGATTACAGGTAGATATTGAAAACAGTGGTGACGAAGCATGGCAGATTACTTTAGAACAAGATGGTCTTTCATTAAAACAGGGAAAGACTTATGTTATCAAATTTAATGCTAATGTAACAACAGCATCTAGTTTACGTATTGCACTTCAAGATTCATCAAGTCAAGAATATATAGGAGAAAATGCTCAAATTATCCATCTGCAACAAGGTCACAATACTTATGAGCATAAATTTACTGTAACACCAGAAGTTGTATCTGATTTAATTCTTAAATTCCAGATGGGCTATGATGAGTGGACTAATGCATATCATAGTGGTAAAAATCAAATTACAATTAATGATGTGATGCTATATGAAGAACCAGTGAAAGAAAGCACTGAAATCGTAGTGACGCTAGATGATCTTGTACTAGTAGAAAAAGGTACAGATACTAATCTTCTTAAGGATGGAGATTTTAATGCTCAAGGGGCATGGCTTATAGGAGGAGGCGCAAATTTCAAATTTGAGTCTACAACAGGTGCTCAAATAACAATTACTAATGAGGGGAAAGATCCTTGGGATGTTATTATGTATCAGCCTAATACGACATTAGAACAAGGAAAAAGATATGTACTTTCTTTTAAAGGAAAAGCAGATAGAGATAAGAAAATTCAAATGCGTACTTCTAATAAGAGTTATGCAGATTACTTTGTTAAAGCATTTGACTTAACAACTGAAGTGCAAGAATTTAACTATGAGTTTACAACCAATTTAGAAACAAGTTCAGAATTAGAATTTAAGATTTTTATGGGCGCAGGTATTTAACTAGAAATCAGGCAGAAGAAAATGAACAAGTAATACAGCAATAGTTTACTTAGAAAATGACTTCTACAGGGTTTAGAAGTCATTTTTTATCGTATAAGTAAAAGAGAAGAATTAAAGTTTAGAGCAGTCAGGAATTGGAATACATATAGTAGCAACTTAATTAAATTAAAATAATAGGATGCGATATCGGAGGAAAAAAATATGGGATTTAAAGAAGATTTTGCATGGGGAGCAGCAACTGCCTCTTATCAGATAGAAGGAGCTGCTTTCGAAGAAGGAAAAGGACTTTCCATATGGGATGTATACTGTACTCAGCCAGGGAAAGTGTATGAAGGACATACAGGAGAGGTTGCATGTGATCATTATCATAGGTACAAAGAAGATGTACAGTTAATGAAAGAAATGGGAATCAAAGCCTATCGCTTTTCTATTTCATGGCCAAGAGTTTTACCTTATGGTATAGGAGAAATCAATGAAGCAGGATTAGCTTTTTATGATCGGTTAGTAGATGAATTAATAGAAGCAGGAATTGAACCTTACGTGACCTTATTCCATTGGGATTTTCCTTATGAATTACATAAAAAAGGAGGATGGATGAATTCAGAAAGCCCAAGTTGGTTTGCAGAATATACTAGAGTAGTAGTAGAAAGATTATCCAATCGTGTAAAAAACTTTTTTACATTCAATGAACCTCAATGTTTCATTGGATTTGGTTACTCACGAGGCGTACATGCACCTGGACTTAAGCAATCTCTTAGAGATACTTTAGCCATGGCGCATAATGTGCTTCTAGCGCATGGACATAGTGTTAGAGTGATTCGTAGCTATGCCCCAAAGGACGTGAAAGTAGGATTTGCACCAACGGCTTTTATGAATTATCCATGTTCAGAAAAACCAGAAGATATTGAAGCAGCAAAACGCTCTATTTTTGAGATGCCTAAAGAAGTAGGAGAGAACTGGGCTTGGAATGTCACATGGTGGAGTGATTCGGTTTTATTAGGGCATTATCCAGAAGATGGACTTAGGTTATTAAAGGATTATTTACCAGAAATTAAAGAAGGAGATATGGAAATTATTTCGGAGCCGATTGATTTTCTTGGACATAATATTTATACAGGAAGAGCTATTAAGGCAGATGAAAATGGAGATCCTATTTATCTCACAAGAGAGGCAGGTTCACCTAAAACGGCTTTAAATTGGCCCATTACACCAGAATGCCTTTATTGGGGACCACGTTTTCTTTATGAACGTTATCAAAAACCTATTTATGTGACAGAAAATGGAATGGCTTGCCATGACGTGATTTCACTAGATGGAAAGGTACATGATCCTAATCGTATTGATTTCTTACATCGTTATTTAAAAGCATTAAGAAGAGCAGCGGAAGAAGGTGTTGAAGTACAGGGATACTTCCAGTGGTCACTTATGGATAACTTTGAGTGGCATAGTGGATATGCAGAACGTTTTGGACTCGTATATGTAGATTATCAAAATCAAAATAGAATTATTAAAGATTCAGGATATTGGTATAAGTCAGTGATTGAAGCAAATGGAAGAAATCTATAAAAAATACGCTCTCTTTAGAGCAATGTCATTTAGTTAAGTTTTGTGAAAAAGCTTGACAAAACCTACAAATTTTGCGGCGAAGCCCCTTGATGATATATAACTTCAAGGAGATATACTAATGACTCATTACGTACACGTAATCGCAAATTAGATTTCAAAACCATGTTTGGTTTACTCTTAAATATGAATGGAAATAGTATTTATAAAGAACTATTAGACTACTGTGGCTATACACCTAATATAGCTACTTCTTCAACTTTTGTGCAACAGCGGGATAAAATTCTACCTTTTGCATTTGAGTTTTTATTCCATGAATTTAATGAATCATTTAAGCAGCATAAAACTTATAAAGGGTATAGATTATTAGCGGTTGATGGATCAGACTTAAATATTTCAAATCTGGAAGAGAAGAAAATGAGTATAAAGCATTAACAGATATGGTGGATCGATCAAACTTAGATAAAAATACTATCATCATGGCAGATCGAGGTTATGAAAGTTATAACGTTTTAGCACATATTCAAGAAAAAGGTTGGAAATATATCATTATAAAAATGTTTATCGTGAACTTACAAGAAAGCAAACAAAAGAAGTTTTATCCTATGTGGTTTCGTGTTGTACGTTTTAAAATCACTGATGATACATATGAAACAGTTATTACCAATCTTGATGCTGATGCCTTTTCGTCAGAAGAGCTGAAAAAACTTTATCACATGAGGTGGGGAATAGAGACCTCTTTTAGAGAGTTGAAATATGCACTTGGACTTATAAGTTTTCACGCAAAAAAGGTGGAGTACATTATCCAAGAAGTATTTGCAAGACTTGTTATGTATAACTTGTGTGAGATGATTACTCTGCACGTAGTCGTTCAGCAAAAGCCTACAAAGAATGAGTATCAAGTAAATTTTACTGTAGCCATTCATATCTACAAAAAATTCTTTAGGGATGAAAATGTACATCCACCTGAGGTGGAAGTTCTTATTCGAAAGAATATATTACCCGTTCGGGAAGACCGCAAAAATCCTCGTAGGATCAAATTTAAAAAAGCGGGATTTAATCAGGATAAGCGTCTAGAAGTCTATTTTTAATATATAATCCGGTATCTGTTAAATCTTCATCTGTCCAATTGCCACGTGAACTAGTAAGTGGTTTTAAAAGAGAGGCAGTTTCTTTTTTATCACAAAGACTCCAATTCACCCAGCTGATATGATTTTGATCTAGAAGATCTAGCCATATATCAGATTGTTCTTCGTTGAAATGCGTATTACCTGAAGCATCACAAGTACCAAATTCGGAAACAAATACAGGAAGTTTATAAGTGGTGATACAATCCACTAAACGATCACGTAGAAATTCTCGATGTGTATCTGCATAGAAGTGAAGTGTATACATAATATTATCACCTTTTAATGGATTTTGGGCTGCTAGGTGAATATCCTGACTCCAAGTGGGAGTACCAGCTATAATAATACTTTGTTCATCAATAGCACGAATGGTTTCAATGAGTGTTTCACAATAGGGTTTAACATCTTGATTCCAAGTTACATCTTCCCCATTAGGTTCGTTACAAAGTTCATAGAGGATATTAGGATAGTTGATATATTCTGCTGAAATCTGGCTAAAGAATCGAATAGCTTCATCTTTATGAGTGTTGGGATTGCCATCTTTTAAACAGTGCCAATCTACAATGACATAGAGACCGGCTTGTGTAGCTAGATCAATACCTTCTCTGACAAGAGATTCCATTCCAGCTGTATTGCCTAAGTAGCCAGAATCATTATCCGTATACATAGCTAAACGAACCACATTAACCTTCCAATCATCACGCAGCGTAGCAAAACTTCCTTCATTCACAAATCCAGGGTACCATTGTAACCCATGAGTACTCACACCACGAAGTTGAAAAGGCTGATTATTTTCATCTACTATGTAAGTTTCCTGTACATTCAATGTACCATGCATGCCTACAGGTGTATTAGGATCAAAGGTGGGAGTAGGTTTAGATGCAGGAAGAGTAAAATTGGGAGTAGTGACTGGAGTAGAAGAAGGTAGGTTAGTTTCGAGTTTAGATTCAGTAAGCTGAGTGGGATGATTAGAGCTTGTGTTTAAAGTAGAAGAGGTGTTACTAGAAGGAGACGAGCAGCCGGTTACGAGTAAGCTAAGTAGAAGAGTGGAAGCAAGATATTTCTTAAGGCACTTGAACATAGATAATCACATCCTATACAATATTTATTTTAAACAGTTATGAATAGTATAGCATTTATAGATTTAAATAGTTGGTGTTTTGAGGAAGAGCGTAATTATTTATAATAAAGTAGTAACTTTATCATGGTTAGATAAGAAGTATTTCTATAAAATAGCGTATAATAAAAGAGTATGAGTGTTTTAAAAGGAGGACGACATCATGTTATCAGCACGCCAAGAGTTTATTTTAATTACATTACTCAATACAGCCAAGACAGTTGAAATGGATTTTTTGTGTGAGAAGCTTTCTATCTCTGAGCGAACACTTAAAGAAGACCTTAAAGGAATCAATCACTTCTTAGAAGTATATGAATTAGATGTAAAATACACAAATGATAGTAGATACTATATTGAAGAAGATAAAAAAGAAAAACTTACTAAAATATTAAAGGATTACGAAAATATTTGTCAGTGGATCCCTGAAACCCCTTCACAAAGACAGTTCTTAATTATGTTCTTATTGTTATGGGAAGAAAGACCTATAACAATGGATGAGATGAGCGAGAAGCTGTTTGTTTCTAGAAGTTGTATATTTCATGATATTAAACAGCTCAATGAGTTTGTAAAACAGATAACAGGTACTGAATTAGAAGTCAGTAAAGCGATAGGGATTCAATTTAAGGCCATAGAAGTAGTGAAACGTAAGCTAATTTCTGCACTGATTTATAAGCATTATCGTATGGATGCAAATTATCTGATGAGAGTATTTTTACATTTTGGATTAGGAACAAGAGAGCAGTATAGACAGCTTGTACTACTTTATCAAAAGCATCTAAATGAGCGTCATATTGTGCTTGCCGACTATGGTTTTATTACTTTAATTCTAGAAAATTTAGCTTTTGCGGGGAGAGTGAAAGCAGGTTACATAGTAGATGACTTTTATGTAGAGGAGTGCAAAGAAAGTATTGTGCCTTTTGATGCACTAGAAAGTATTTTGGATGTGACATTTAATGAGGAAGAAAGATATTGGCTACAATATATTTTTATGCAAAAACGAATTATTTATATTGGGCAAAATAGCATAGTAGAAGATGAAGCAAAGATTAAGGATGAAATTACTTATAGATTTGTAGACTCTGTAAAAGAAAAGCATGGAATAGATATGAGAAGGGCACCAGAGCAGCTTTTAGATTTAGAAAGACATATTAAAGCTATGCTAAGTAGGATTAAATTAAATGATCATGAAGATGCTTATATGGCCAAGAAAATCAAAAAACAAGCTCAATCAGAATATGCTATAGCGGGTGAGATTGTACCTATTATTGAAGAACTGACAGGGATACGGATTACAGATATTGAACATGCTTATATAGCACTTCATATCGCCACTATTTTAGAACATTTGAAAAAAACGGTACATGCCATACTAGTAAGCAATAGTGCTGCCATTATGATTAAAAGATTAAAGAGTAAGATAGAGCAAGCTTTTCATGGGAAGATTAGAATAGAGGGGTATTACTCTACCCATCAGATTGATTATGCGCTAGAGCATATGGAGCATATCGATCTTATTTTAGCAACACATACATTAAAACAAAAAGTAAACATTCCAGTTATTAATTTGCATGAAATTTTTACTCATGAAGATTGGGAGAGTATTACGCGCTATATGAAAAATGTATAGTTTCATTTAGATTAATAAGAGATATTTAGTTTTTTGTAATAAATGATGCAAAAAATGAATTTGTCTGTCTTTAATATTTCTATTATAGTAGTCTTATCAAGAACAGATAAAGGAGAATACCATATGAAATATGAAGCGTTAGCCCATTTTATAGTAGAAAATGTTGGTGGTAAAGACAATATCGAAAGTCTTATACATTGCTATACAAGATTACGTTTTGTACTTAAAGATCCTAGTAAAGCAAATAAAAAAGCTTTAGAAAATCAAAAAGGAATCTCTGGTGTCGTAATCAGTGGCGGACAATATCAAATTGTAATCGGTAATCATGTTGAAGATGTTTATAAGGATGTAGTACAAGTAGGTCATATTAAAGTTACTAAAGAGCAGCCAGCAGGGGAAAATCAAAAATCTTCTTTTGTAGATGTGATTAGTGGTATTTTCTTACCAATCATTGGATCTATGTGTGCTTGCGGTATGATTAAAGGACTTGCGGCCTTACTAGTCGCATTAGGAGCTGTACAAGATGCCTCAACTACATACACCGTTCTTAATGCTGCAGGGGATTCTGTCTTTTATTTCCTTCCAGTATTCTTAGGTTTCACAGCAGCTAAACGTTTTGGGGGCAATCCATTCACAGGAATGGTGATTGGTGCTGCAATGGTTTATCCAAGTATTGTAGGACTAGCTTCAGCTGAGCCTATTAGGAGCTTGTTCCAAGGCAGTATGTTTGAAACTTCTGTAGTAGGAACATTTGCAGGTATTCCGTTAGTAGGTATGAATTATTCTTCAAGTGTATTTCCTATCTTAATCACAACTTTTGTTGGCGTTAAGCTAGAAAGAGCGATTAATAAACGTACTCCAAAAGTATTAAAAAGTTTCTTGGCACCATTTATCACAATACTTGTAATGGTTCCAGCAACATTATTAATTATTGGACCAATTATTAGTATTTTAAGTAATGTATTAGCAACAGGTATTTCAAGTTTTTATGAGTTTAGTCCAGTCGTTGCAACTGTTTTATTTGCAGTCTTATGGCAAATCATGATTATGTTTGGTTTACATGGTATGATTTTCCCAATTATTTTTATGAATCTTGCTATGTATGGTTATGATTTTCTTTTCCCAGCAACGTTCGTAGCTTGCTTTACTCAGGCAGCAGCTTGTATAGCAATGTCACTTCGTACTCATGATGAAGAGAAGAAGTCAGTTTGTATTTCTTCAGCAGTTTCAGCTATCTTTGGCATTACAGAACCAGCTATCTATGGGGTAACTTTACCTAATAAAAAAGCTTTTATTGCTTCTGAAATTGGCTGTGCATTAGGTGGCCTAGTAGTTGGTATAGCTAGTGCAAAGATGTATGTACTAGGAGGAATGGGGATTGTAGGATTTATTAACTACATTAGCCCAGAAGGTAGTTATAGTGGCGTGATGACTATGGCGCTTGCTACAGTAGTGGCTGTAGGAGTATGTTTTATCATTACTTATCTATGGGCAGGTAAAGATGAAGACAAAAAAGTAGAAGAAAAAAATACAGAAGAAAAAAATGTAGTATATAGTCCATTAAAAGGAAAAGTGAAAGCTTTAAGTGAAGGAAGTGACCAAACTTTTGCAAGTGGTATGATGGGGGAAGGGATCATTGTGGTGCCAGAAGAAGGTGTAGTAAGAGCCCCATTTAGTGGCGTACTAACCACTATTTTTCCAACAGGTCATGCTATGGGACTTTGCAGTAATGATGGAGTAGAAGTATTAATTCATGT
>JAHLFQ010000160.1 GCA_018883705.1 Candidatus Cellulosilyticum pullistercoris | reverse complement strand
AAAATCTCTAGCGTACAATCTTTATTAAGCTTAGTTCTAAGATCTACTCTTTCTCCATCTACTAAGGCTGCACAAGCTACTCTTGCCAGTCCACTACTTAAACTTTCAGCAACTTCTAATACAGAAATTCCTGCTTCACATGTCTTAATACTTCCATCTTTTAAAGTTAATTGAATCATTTTTCCTACTCCCTTCATTCCTCTATATTTCATATCATTAAGCTATTATTTAAGAACACAAAACTCCCGTCCCTTTTTAAATAACTTCATTATTTAAAAAGGGACGGGAGTCTATTCCCGCGGTTCCACCCTTGTTGCTCTTCATGATTAGAGCTAAAAAGCTCATTTTCACTAAAAAAGCCACTTATTTTTTAACGATAACGTAGTTAACGGATTGTTTTGCAATCACTCCGAGGTGGTCTTCACTTCCTATCTCTAAAGATGCTCACACCTACACATCTTCTCTCTGAAAAAGTCTTAGAAGCTACTCTTCTCATCATCATATTCTTAAATCTTCAGTTGAAAACAATAATATTTTTATCTTTATTTTATAAAATATTTTACCTATTTAATAGGATCCTGTCAATAACTTAGTTACAAAATACATTTTTATTCATCTTTTTCACATAACTCACATCCTGTACAATAAGTAATGTTATCTTCAAAAATAATTTCTAAAGTATTCATAAATCGCTTTGTTTTTATGTTCTCGGTTTTGTGTATGATAATCTTTTTAGGGCAAACAGTAATCAGTACATGTAATAACAAATCTTCTCTAGTTAACGTACTATCCAAAAGAAGCTCCTTACAATATTTCTTAATATAGTAACTTGTTACGTTCTTAAGATTTTTATTATAGATATGAATTTTACCTTCTCTTTTATAAACAACATGAATGACTTCTTCTAATGGAACAGCCAGTACACTTGCTTCTCTCATTAGCTTGATGAAAGATATAACTTCTTTTTTTGCCATATAGTCCTCTATAAATTGCTCTAAAATGTCTCTTAATAAAATCTTATATTTAGCTAAACGAAATGCTAACCACCCCTCAATATTTAGCGTCTGTTTCTCTTTAATTTCTTTGTAAATAGGAAGATATAGGAGATAATAAGTAATATATGAGAATCCTTCCTGCCTAGATAAATAGTTATTTCTCATAAATGCTTCTGTTATCTCTCGTCGTTCAATTATAGATAAATCATCTCTACTTTTTAGATAACGCTTACATACTTTTAAAATGGCCTGTTCTTGTATCATATCACTCAACACATGTGCTAACGCTTCATCGCTTTTCTCTTTACCTATATTAGAGTCATAATGTAATTCATACATATGATTAACACTCTTGATTTCCATCTGCCCATTTATTTCATGGTCTTGAACTAATGCCTCTACCTTTCCTATCATTTCCTCTTTCAAGCTTCTTGTATAAAATATATAGTGGCACATGCTTTCTCCTTTGAAGAATGATTATCTATAATAGTATATTGGCTTTAGCTTGCCACCTTGCTATCTTTATTTATAAGTCTTATAGAAATTACGCGATTTAAAATCATAATAACAAAAAGTAGTACAGACTTATTAAAAGTCTGTACTACTTTTGTGTTTCCAAATTAAATACTTTCAATGATATCTTCTAATTCTTCTTTAGAAAAACTATATTTATCATTACAGAATGGACACACAAGTTCTGCCTTCCCATCTTCATCTGCAATTTCTTGAAGGTCTTTTTTGCCTACACTAATTAGTGCTCTTTCCATACGATCTTTATTGCAGTCACATTGGAATGAAATAGGTGTTTCACCCATATATTCAACTTCACCTAATAATGTTTCAATGATATATTCGATAGATTGTCCTTTTTCTAATTTATCAGTTAGGTTACCAAAATCTTTTAACTTCTCTTCAAGTCTATCAATTGCTTCTTCTTTTGCGTCTGGAAGCACTTGAATAATAATACCACCAGCTTGCTTAATACTATAGTCTACATCTACTAATACACCTAGAATAACAACTGAGTTTGTTTGCTCAGAAACTGCAAAATAATAAGTTAAATCCTCTGCAATTTCCCCTGTTAACATCGGAACTTGTCCTGAATAAGGTTCTTTTAACCCTAAATCTTTAACAACTGTCATATTCGCATTACCAACAGCCCCACCTACATCCAACTTACCTAAGTAATTTAAATGAGATTCTATTTGAGGGTGATAAACATATCCTTTTACTTCCCCTTTCCCATTAGCTTCTGTAATAATACCACCGATTGGGCCGTCACCTTTAATTATAATACTAATACGGTCCTCATCTCTTTTAAGCATACAACCCATCATGACTGTTGCTGTTAATGTTCTACCTAATGCTGCTGACGCTACTGGTGTTGTTTGGTGTTTTTGACATGCTTCATTGACTAAAATTCTTGAATTTGCTCCAAAAAATCTAAAGTTTGCTCCTTTATCAATTCCTCTTACTAAATAATCTGTTTTATTTTTACTCATGATTTTCTATCCTTTCATTTCTCTTTCTTGCTACATACGTAATACGTTGTGTCTTATGACTAACGCTTTGCTTACTATAATTATCATACATCTGTATCACTTCTAAACCTACTTCCTCTAAAAGTGAACAAATATACTCTTTACTATAGGCCCTTTGGTAATGATTCTCTATTGTGCGTTCGTACTTACCTTCTTCATCCTTTATAAAGAAGCTCACTTCATACTCATTAATTTCTTCTTCTTCATCATAGAAATTTTCCCAGATATAAGCTGCTTCATCTGTTTGATCAGCAAAAATCTGATTCCCTAATACTTCTTTATATTTATAAGGCGTATTCATATCAAAAATAAATAGTCCATTAGGAGTCAAATAGGTTTCTACCCTCTCAAACGTACTTTTTACTTCATCTTCTTCTAAAAGGTAATTGATACTATCACAACAACTACAAATAAGGTCTACTCTCCTGTTAATTTCAAACTCAGACATATCTTGCATTAAATAAAGAATAGAGACTTCTTCTTCAAAAGCCCTGTCCTGTGCAACCATTAACATTTCTGGAGAGTAATCAATTCCAATAACATCACACCCACTTTTAGCAAATAGCATAGTCATCTTACCCGTTCCACACCCTAATTCACAAACGGATTGAACTGTTACTTCTTGTTCCTTAATACAAGTTTTAATAAATTTATACCATTCTTCATAAGGCGTATCTTCCATGAAAATATCGTACACATTAGCAAATTCACTATAAGCTTCCATCTTGCACCTTCCTTGTTCGCCTTGTTTTAACACTTTATTATAACGTATTTTTAAATTTTTTGCTTAACTTTTTTATTACCATTAATTGTCACAGTTATCTAGTACTTATTATTATTTCCACACTTTATTTGATAATATCATTAATTCATAAGTTATCCGTTTATATCTTATATATATGGATAAACTATAAAGCATAACATTTATTATTTAGGAGCGTGACAACATTTTGGATTCATCATTATCAATACAGATTGTTTGTCTAATACTATTACTTATTGGCTCGGGCTTCTTCTCTGCATCAGAGACAGCTTTAATGGCTATTAGTAAACTAGATGTACGTCATATGATAGAACAAAATTTAAAAGGAGCAAAAAAACTCGAAGCTCTATTAAAAGACCCTAATAAATTATTAGGCTCTATTTTAGTGGGTAATAATCTTGTCAATATCATGGCTTCATCACTTGCAACTATGATTGCTATTCGTTTAAGTGGTGGCTCTTCTAGTGGACTAGGTGTAGGTATTTCAACAGGTATCATGACTCTACTTATTCTTATATTTGGTGAGATTACACCCAAATCTCTATCCACACAAAATGCACAGAAAATCTCTCTTTTAGTAGCTTCTCCAATCTCCATTATCGTTACTCTTTTTAGTCCTATTGTAAATATACTTATGTATATTACGAACGGCCTTATCAAACTTTTTAGTGGTCATTCTAATACTAGCAAACCTTTTATAACTGCAGATGAACTTAAAACAATTGTAACCGTTAGTCATGAAGAAGGCGTTCTAGAAACTGAAGAAAAACAAATGATTTATAATGTATTTGATTTTAGTCATTCTTGTGCAAAAGATATTATGATTCCTCGTACAAACATGATTGCTATTGATGTAGAATTGAGTTACAGAGAAATTCT
>JAHLFQ010000159.1 GCA_018883705.1 Candidatus Cellulosilyticum pullistercoris | reverse complement strand
TAGCTTTACCTTCACATAATAAGTCTACTGCTTTTGCACCCATCATAGAGGCATGTAAACGGTCAACAGCTGTAGGTGATCCTCCTCTTTGAAGGTGACCTAAAATTGTTGCACGTGTTTCAATACCAGTTACTTGTTCTACCTTCTTAGCAAGTTCTTCTACACCACCAACACCTTCGGCAACAATAATTAGGTAATGTTTTTTACCACGATGTTTGTTGTCTAAGATTTGTTTGATGATTGCTTCATCTGAAGGTCTTTCTTTCTCTGGAATCAGAACCATTTCTGCTCCTGAAGCAATTGCACACCATAATGCAATGTATCCAGCATTTCTACCCATTACCTCAATAATTGAACATCTTTGGTGTGAAGTAGATGTATCACGAATTTTATTGATTGCATCCATTGCTGTATTAACAGCAGTATCAAAACCAATTGTATACTCTGTACAAGCAATATCAAGGTCGATTGTACCTGGTAAACCGATTGTATTAATTCCTAGGTTGGCGAGCTTTTCAGCACCTTGGAAAGAACCGTCTCCACCAATTACAACAAGACCATCAATACCAAATACTTTACACATTTCAGCGCCACGTTGTTGTCCTTCAGGTTTGACAAATTCTAAACAACGTGCTGTTTGAAGGATTGTTCCACCACGTTGAACAATATCAGATACACTTCTTGGTGTTAATTCAACAACATCTCCAGAAAGTAACCCATTATACCCTTTATTAATACCCATTACCTTGATACCGCGTGCTGTCGCTACACGTACCACTGAACGAATGGCAGCATTCATTCCTGGTGCGTCACCACCACTTGTTAAAACGCCAATTGTACTTACTTTGTTGCTCATAAAATAACCCCCTTATGGTTGTTTTAATTTTGATTATCTCCTAATTGATAACATTTTAACTTAAACAGGCGAAAAGCTTTGTTAAATCAAATCTATTAACCTTTTTTATTTTACTTAATGTGCCTTAAAATAGCAATACCTTATGGCTAATTCGTAATTATCACACAGTCCCTACCTAGTAAATTTGTTATTTTTTCTACAAATTCATCACAGACTTGTACATTATACTTAGAAGGAAAAGCTTTACGACTTCCATCTTCTCTATTTTCTACTATTATCCTAGTTTGCCCACGATAACTTTGGAAAATTTGTAGTAAATGATTCCTGATTTCAGCTGTTCTAAGACTTTCATCTAATTTTAATAAGACATGTGCTTCATCCGTCCCTGGACTTATAAGATTATTAAGTGTTGTTAGCTCTTCTGCTAAAATAACTACATTTGTTTCTTCTTTAATGGAGATACGTCCCTTAATCACTAGGACACTTTCTTCATTAAAGCGTATCAATTGTTCATAGAGATTTGGGAAAATAACAACTTCCATGGCTCCTCTTGTATCTTCTAGTGTTAAAAAAGCCATTTTCTTATTACTCTTTGTAAAAATAACTTTCTTTTCTGCTATCATTCCGCCTACAACAACACTTTGGCCATCCTGAATCGTTTTCTCTTCTTTCTCAGAGTTCTCCTCTTCATCAGCTATGACTAACTCTGCACTGGTTATAGAGATATAACGCTCTAATGTCTCTCTTACCTTATCTAGTGGATGACCGCTTAAATAGATGCCTAGTACATCTTTTTCATGAGCTAATAGTTCTTTACTATCAAATTCAGCAATATCAGGTAAGTGATCTTTATCCTCTACTGTTTCATTCCCACCTAATGTAAATAAATCCATTTGCCCACTGATATTATTTTTACGATGATGTGAAATGCCATCTGCAATTTGTTTATAGACGGAAAGATACTGACTCCTTTTTCCACCTAATGAATCAAAGGCTCCTGCTAAGATAAGACTTTCAATGCTTCTTTTATTAGTATCTTTACTATCCATTCGATTATAAAAGTTAGTCAGACTTTTAAACTCTCCATTTGCATCTCTTTCTTCTA
Source organism: Candidatus Cellulosilyticum pullistercoris (assembly GCA_018883705.1). Classification (GTDB taxonomy): domain Bacteria; phylum Bacillota; class Clostridia; order Lachnospirales; family Cellulosilyticaceae; genus Cellulosilyticum; species Cellulosilyticum pullistercoris. Next base: position 1,605 of record JAHLFQ010000159.1, on the reverse strand, counting down.
CGATATGATCTACTACATTTTTACCAACATTTTTAATTGCTGCAAGTCCAAAAATGATTTGGTTATCTTTTGCATCAAAATAAGCATATCCTTTATTAATGTCTGGTGGTAGTACCTCTATATTCATTTTCTTACAGGTTTCCATATAGCCTGTAATCTTCGAAGTATTTTCCATAACAGAAGTCATAAGGGCCGCCATAAATTCTACTTTGTAGTATGTCTTTAAATAAGCTGTTTGATAAGCTACTACTGCATAAGCAGCAGCATGTGATTTGTTGAAGGCATACTTAGCAAAATCGACCATTTCATCAAAGATTGTATTGGCTATCGCTTCTGGAATTCCATTAGCCACACATCCTGGTACACTCTCTCCATCCCCATGAAGGAAAATTTCTCTTTCCTTTTGCATGACATCTACTTTCTTCTTACCCATAGCACGACGTAAAAGGTCACTTCGTCCTAAACTATATCCTGCAAGATCTCGTACAATCTGCATAACCTGTTCTTGGTAAACAATACAGCCATAGGTGTTCTCTAAAATAGGTTCAAGCTTTGGATGTGTGTAAGTAATACTATTTGCATCTCTCTTCCCTTGTACGTATTTAGGAATAAAGTCCATCGGTCCTGGACGATATAAAGAAACACCCGCGATAATATCCTCAAGACAAGTAGGTGCAAGTTCCTTCATGAAGTTTTTCATACCTGCACTTTCTAACTGGAAAATCCCTTCTGTATTTCCCGATGCAATCAGAGCATATACTTTTTCATCATGATCATCAATCTGACTCATATCCAGACGAATACCATGATTCTTTTCTATCAGTTTAACGGCGTTATCAATAACAGTCAGTGTTCGAAGGCCTAAAAAGTCCATTTTTAATAACCCTAACTCTTCTAAAGTCGTCATAGTATACTGCGTAATTAAAAGTCCATCACTTGCATTAAGTGGCACATACTCCATAACAGGGCGGTCCGCAATCACAACTCCTGCTGCATGCATGGAAGAGTGACGTGGGAGTCCCTCTAACTTCATAGAGGTATCAATAAGATACTTGATCTTCTCCTCAGTCTCATAAAGCTCTCTTAAATCACTATTCATTTCTAATGCTTTTTTAATCGTCATTTTAAGTTCATTTGGAATCATTTTAGCGATTTTATCTACTTCTGCATAAGGCATATTAATAGCTCTACCTACATCTCTGATAACAGCTTTCGCTGATAGTGTTCCAAAAGTAATAATTTGCGATACACAGTCTGCGCCATATTTACGAATCACATAATCAATAACTTCTTGACGACGTTCATAGCAAAAATCAATATCAATATCGGGCATGCTAACACGTTCTGGATTTAAGAATCTTTCAAAAAGTAACTGGTATTTGATTGGATCAATATCTGTAATCTCTAGGGTATAGGCAACAATACTTCCTGCGGCACTTCCTCTACCTGGCCCTACTGGTATGCCTTTATCTTTAGCATAACGAATGAAATCTCCTACAATAAGGAAATAGTCTACAAATCCCATTTGAATGATAATGCCTACTTCATATGCAAGACGTTCTTCTAACTCTGGTGTGATCGTATGATATCGCTTTTTTAACCCTT
>JAHLFQ010000158.1 GCA_018883705.1 Candidatus Cellulosilyticum pullistercoris | reverse complement strand
GTAGTAATCCCATAACTTAAATACACTTTTTGCGCTGCTTCAATGGCTTTTAGCTGATCTTCAAAAGACTGCTGTGGTACTTTCGTCGCTACACTAATAAAGGCCGTTTCTTCTAAATAACCATTAGGCGTTTTACCGTCGTCCATTCTTCCAATTTTACCACCTTGAGGATCTTTAGACTCTGCTGTAATCCCTAGTTTTTCTAGTCCAAGGGTATTTACTATCCCTATATGCCCAGAAGCATGACTAATTAAAATAGGATGACTCGTAGAAACCTCATCTAAAACAGCTGCAGTAGGAAAAGCCTGTTCCTGTAATCTATTTTGGTCAAAGCCAAAGCCAATCACCCATTCTCCCTCTTTTAAGTCTTTGTTTGCCATAAAGGTTTTCATCTTTTCTTTAAGCGCTTCAAAAGAATGCACCTCTTCTAGTGAAGCAAGCACCATGGTACTACCTAATGCTGTTAAATGACTGTGAGGGTCAATAAAAGCAGGCATCAAAGTTTTACCTTGCAAATCAATGAGCTCTGTTTTTTCATCTTTTAATGCCCATAAAGCTTCTTTTGTTCCTACCTTTTCAATCTTTCCTTCTGAAACTAAGAGTGCCTCTACATAGATATCATCTGTCATGGTTAAAATATTCCCATTAAAATAGAGTTGTTTATTCATTATCCGTCTCCTTTGCTTTTGTCACTTATTAAGGATTATTTGCATTTTTTTCTTTATTATGCCTATAACCTTTTCTCTTCCCATTCTTCTAAGAAGCCATTATAATAACGAAGCATGTATTTTTTATGTTAACTAAAAGGAGCTATTTCATGAAACTTATAACTCTTATTTTATTTGCTATGATTGTCATGTCTACGTATTTAATTGAAGGTATTATTGGATTTGGAGGCACCTTATTAGCCCTACCTCTTGTTTCTAATGTAGTTGGTATGAAAACTGCCGTTGACGTTTTAGTAATCGTCATCCTTTTTGCTTCCGCTTGGGTCAGTATAAGAGATCGAAACTATATTGACCTAAAGGTACTTAAATGGATTCTTCTTTTTATGCTACCTGGACTTCCTGTTGGCATGTGGCTCTTTGCTGTTTTACCAGAAAAGCCACTTAAAATAGCTCTAGGTATCTTTATGATTTTTGTTGGTATCAAAGGCTTATATACTGCCTTTAAATTTTCAAAAGCTTCCTCTCGTCCCTCAAAAAAAGACTCACTTCTTGCTAAATGGCTCATGCCTCTTAGCTTATTTTTAGGTGGCATCATTCATGGCGCCTTTACCTGCGGCGGGCCTTTTGTTGTCATTTATGCGAAGAAGCATATCACTCATAAGACTAGTTTTCGTGCCACGCTTTGTGCTTTATGGACACTCCTTAATGGCATCATGCTAACTATGAGTTTCCTTAGACATGATCTTTCCCAGGAAATAATTCTATTAAGCATTTGGACTTTACCTTTTATGGTATTTGCTATTTGGCTTGCTAACCTCTTACATCATAAGCTTAGAGCCGAAATCTTTACACATATTGTCAATGCTGCCCTTATAGGCTCTGGTATCTTAATGATGCTCTAATACTTTATTTAAGGCAAAAAAACTCTTGATAGCCGTATCCCACAATGCGGTATCAAGAGTTTTTTATTTCATTTATTATAATTTAAAAGTTAATTCATCATGCTCTTCTTCTGTATCAAATACATAATCATTTCCTGGAAGAATGGCATTTAGTAAAATACCTGCAATTGCTGCAATTGCTATTCCTGATAAAGTAATCGTTGTATTAAGTACTGTAAATGAAATACCACCAATTTCATTAATACCTAGAGCACTTACAAGAATAACCGCTGCAATAATTAAGTTTCTACTTACAGAAAAATCAATATGATTTTCTACAACATTTCTAATCCCAATTGCTGAAATCATACCATAGAGAATGAGTGAAACACCCCCAAGGATAGCAGCTGGAATAGAACGAATAATATCTGATACAACAGGGAAGAAAGATAGAACGATTGCAAATACTGCTGCAATCTCCATTACAAGTGGATCATAGACTTTAGTTAGTGCTAGAACACCTGTATTCTCACCATAAGTTGTATTTGCTGGTCCTCCAAATAAAGCAGAAAGACTGGTTGCTAAACCATCCCCAATAAGGGTTCTATGTAAACCTGGATTGGCAATATAATTTTTGCCAGTTGTTGCACCAATTGCTGAAATATCACCAATATGTTCCATCATTGTTGCTAATGCAATAGGTACAATAGTAATAATAGAACTAATCTCAAATTTAGCAAAACTACTTGAAGAAATTGGTAAAGCAAGGATATCAGAGCTTGTTACTGCACTAAAATCTACTTCACCCATAATAAGTGCAACAATATAAGCACCAATTATTCCTAGCATAATAGGAATAATTTTAACCATACCTTTGCCCCAAATATTACAAATAATAATAATCGCTAATGCTGTTAATGCTAGAATCCAGTTTTGCTGACAGTTACTAATTGCTGAAGGTGCTAAAATCAGACCAATTGAAATAATAATAGGACCTGTTACAACAGGTGGGAAATATCTCATAACCTTTTTTGCACCAAATAGCTTAATAAATGCTGCAAATACAACATATACAAGCCCTGCTACAAATACACCACCACTTGCATAAGGGAGCATTTCAAGATTAGGTTCTGTTCCATTAATGAGTGGTGCAACAGCTGCATACCCACCTAAGAAAGCAAAAGAAGATCCTAAAAATGCTGGTACCTTTCTTTTTGTAATGGCATGGAAAAGCAGTGTTCCAATACCTGCCATTAAAAGTGTAGTAGATACACTTAATCCTGTTAAAAGTGGTACTAATACGGTTGCACCAAACATTGCAAATGTATGTTGCAAGCCAAGTAAAACGACTTTGCCCTTCCCTATTTCCTTGGCATTATAGATAGCACTGCTATCTACAACTTTTTGTTGTTTGCTCACTTTCTATTCACCCCATATCATATATTTTATGTTTTATGTTTTAAACACGATAACCTCAGCCACTATAAAAAAGTCATATTCTATTTTTATTCGTGCTTAAGCATCAAAATTCTATTTATTTTACATCAAGTCTAACATCTTGTCAAGAAATTAACTCAATAATTCAAATTCATCTATAATATATATTTCTCTTATGAATCATTTTGCTATAAAATCTTATTAACCTTTTCCGTCTCTTTGACTTATGCTCTTTCTTGTATTGTCACTAAAACTGTGTCTCCAGGTTGTTTACCAATTTCCTTACGAATGGCTTTAAGTACCCCTATTATATGGCCTGGGGTTTTCATTCTAACTAAACTGCCATCATAAGGCACCCCATCAAATGTAGCATGTACTTTTACTCGGCCCTTCCCAAACTCTTCTCTTACATCGTAAGGAAATTCTATATAAGCACCATCTATGTCTGGTACTTTTTTAAGGATAGCTTCAAATTTATAAATTTTATCATTCATCTTTTTACGCCTCTTTCTTTCATGAATTTAATTAGAAAATTTAGATTAATTTGCTCCAAATGACTATTAAAAAAGCTTATTATAGGTATATTCTTTCCTATAATAAGCCTTTTTTAATAAGCTTTTTTAGTTTCTATTTTCTACTCCATTAAACATTAATACCAAAGCTATTACAAAGAGCAGCAAGTCCACCTTGGTAACCACTTCCAATGGCATTAAATTTCCATTCACCGTTATAACGATATAATTCTCCTACTACAACAGCTGTTTCAATAGAAAAATCTTCTCCTAAGTCATAACGAATAAGCTCTGTACCTGATGTTTCATCTAAAACACGGATATACGCATTGGATACTTGTCCAAAATTTTGATTTCTTTGTAACGCCTCATGAATCGTTACTGTAAAATCAATTTTTTCAATATGAGCTGGTACAGCATCTAGTTGTACTCTAATTTGCTCATCATCACCAGTACCAACACCTGTTAAATTGTCTCCTAGATGTGTTACTGCACCTGATGGATGTTTTAAATTATTATAAAATACAAAGTCTGTATCCGCTGTTACTTTACCGTTTCCAGCAGTTAAAAAAGCTGCTGTATCAAGATCAAAGCTAAAACCACCATCATATTTATTAAGATCCCAGCCTAAACCTACAATAACACTTTTAAGCCCTGGATTAGATTTTGTTAAGTCTACTTTTTGCCCTTTTGCTAATGTAATTCCCATTTTATTTCCTCCTTA
>JAHLFQ010000157.1 GCA_018883705.1 Candidatus Cellulosilyticum pullistercoris | reverse complement strand
TCACCATGTACTGGAATAAAATATTTTGGTCTAATAAGTGTATGAATGAGTTTAAGCTCTTCTCTTGCAGCATGTCCTGATACGTGAGTATCTTCACGAATAACTTTTGCACCCTTTTTAAAAAGCTCATTTACAACTCGTGAAACTGTTTTCTCATTTCCTGGAATAGGTGTAGAGCTTAAAATAATCACATCACCAGGTTTAATTTCTATTTGTTTATGATCAGAGGTTGCCATTCTAGATAAAGCAGCCATTGGTTCTCCTTGACTTCCTGTCATGATAAGAACAATTTGATCATCGCGATAACGTTTGACATCATTGATTTCAATAAGCGTATTCTCTGGAATATTAATATAACCAAGTTCACTAGCTGTCTTTACGACATTTACCATACTTCGTCCAATAACAGCAACTTTACGCTTGTATTTATAAGCTGCATTAACTACTTGTTGTACACGGTCAACATTAGAAGCAAAAGTAGCAATCATAATACGTTTATCTGTATTAGAAGCAAATATATCTTCAAATCTTGCTCCTACCATTTTTTCCGATTGTGTATAACCAGGTCGTTCAACATTAGTACTATCTGCCATTAAGGCAAGAACACGCTTTTTACCAATTTCAGCAAGACGGTGTAAATCAATAGGTGAACCAATAATTGGCGTAAAATCTATTTTAAAATCTCCTGTATGAACTACAATACCTGCTGGTGTCCAAATAGAAAGCATGACTGCATCTGCAATACTATGATTTGAACGAATAAACTCAACTTTAAAATTATTACCAAGTTTAATACTTTCACCTTGAGCAACCGTAATTCGCTCAGTTGTTCTTAACAGATTATGCTCTTTAAGCTTATTTTCTACTAATCCCATTGTAAGCTTAGTAGCATAGATAGGTACATTTAATTCTTGTAACACATAAGGTAACGCCCCAATATGGTCCTCATGTCCGTGAGTAAGAACAATTCCTCTAACCTTTTGAATATTTTTTAGTACATAAGTGATATCTGGGATGACTAAATCTATCCCTAACATTTCATCTTCTGGAAATGCTAGTCCACAATCCACTATAAAAATATCGTCATCATATTCAAATAATGTCATGTTTTTCCCGATTTCGCCTAGCCCTCCCAATGGTATAATACGCAATTTACTTTTAGCTTTTCTGGGTACCAAAGCTACACCTCCATATTCTTATATCTATTATTTTTTTTGTGCACATTCCTTACAAGTTCCATAAAACATAACGTTATGATCATGAATTTTAAATTTATATTTACGTTCTATTTCACTTTCTATTTCGTCTAATAAGTCATGTTCTACCTCAAATACTTTGTTGCATTCTTCGCAAATTAAATGATGATGATGGTGAACTGTATCTTCAGAAGCAAGTTCAAATCGACTGCAACCATCATCAAAATTAAGACGGTCTACAATCCCCATTTCTTCAAATAATTGTACGGTACGATATACGGTAGCAAGTCCAATCTCAGGATATTTCTCTTTTACTTTCCCATAGATTTCTTCTGTTGATAAATGTGCATCATTGTGCTCAATGAGTACATCTAGGACACTTCTACGTTGCATCGTTAATTTGCAACCTTTTTCTTTTAATTTTTCTTTAAAATTTGTTGCATTCATCATCGTTTTGCCCCTCATCTCTATAGGATATTTTTAGTTGATTATAAAGGACTATACTTCGATGTCATAATCTTCACTTGTCATAAATTCAGTTGCTACTTTTTTAAATTCGTCCTCGTCTTCAACCAATGTATACTCAACTTCATCATCCGCTTCATTAACTTGTTTTAAAATAGTTGAAATATCGTCTTCATCTACTACTAAGATATACTTAGTGTCTTCTAAAATAACTTCATCTATTACTTCAAACCAAATTTCGTCATTCGTTTCTTCGTCAACAAATTTAATTTTTTCAATTCCTTCTGACATAATAATTCCCTTCTCTTATATAAACACATTTAATGTTTTGCATCTAAATAATTTTGTAAAATAATTGTTGCAGCTAGCTTATCAATGACATTTTTTCTTTTTTTTCTGCTCATGTCAGCTTCTAATAATACGCTTTCCGCAGCTACCGTGCTTAACCTCTCATCCCACATTTCAACGGGAAGTTTTAATCTAGCTTCTAGCTTTTCTTTAAATAAGAGCGTCTTTTCACCTCTTTCACCTAAAGTATTATTCATATTTTTAGGAAGTCCAAGAACAATTTTCTCCACCTTATACTCAGCACAAAGCTCAGCAATACGGTTAATTGTAGCCTTTAAATGCTCTTCTTCTTGTCTTCTTATAATCTCTAATCCTTGTGCTGTCCACCCCATAGGATCACTTACAGCAACACCTGTTGTTTTGGTTCCATAATCTAAGCCTAAAATACGCACGATGTGCCTCCTATAAAAAAACTGTAGAGTTTTATCCCCTACAGCCCTTCTTAATGTTTAAGATAATAAGTGACAAGTTCTTCTAGAATCTCGTCTCTTTCTAACTTACGAATTTTATTTCTCGCCCCATTGTGGCTTGTAATATAAGTTGGGTCTCCGGACATAATGTATCCTACTATTTGATTAATTGGATGATAGCCTTTCTCAGCAAGTGCTTCATATACATCCATTAGAACTTCTCTTGTAGAAACTTTTTCGATTCCTTCCAAATGAAATTGCATCGTCTCATTTATATTATTCATCGTGCTCACCTTCCAATAGCTAAACCTTTTATACTTAAAGTATACCATAATTTGTAACAAAACTATAGATTATTTTAAAAATATTTCTGTATCCTATTTTAATTTGCCTAATAGGGTATGTTCATCTATGAGATTTTTAATGCAAACTGTCTGGACTGTGTTTTCGATTGTCTCATCACCTGCCACTTGCACTCTTAAGTAGTTACTTGTATAACCAGATACTTTTCCATCTTGCGCTTTCTCAAAAAGGACTTCCATCTCTTGACCTACAAATTGCTTCATATAAGCTAAACGTAATTCTTTTTCTTTAGTAGCAAGTTCTTTTTCACGCTTTTCTTTAATTTCTGGTGCTATTTGCTCTTTCATCTTAGCAGCTGGTGTTCCTTCTCTTGGTGAGAATGGGAAAATATGAATTTGAGCAAGCTTTACTTTTTCTACGAAAGCAACTGTCTCTTCAAACTCCTCATCTGTTTCACCAGGGAAACCAACAATAATATCTGTTGTGATAGCTACATCAGGCCAAAGTGATCTTAAATCTTCTACACTTCTTAAATAGTCGGCTGTTGTATATTTGCGGTTCATTCGCTTAAGTACTCTGTCACTTCCACTTTGTAAGGAAAGATGGAAATGATGACATACTTTCGGAAGTTCTCTTAATGCATCAATGAATTCTTTTGTAATAGCAACCGGCTCAATTGAACTCATTCTAATACGTTCAATACCTTCTACTTCATGTACACGCTTTAACAATTGAATAAGGTTTGTATTACCTAAATCTTTCCCATAGGCAAGAACATGTATTCCAGTTAAAATAATTTCTTTAAATCCAAGATTTGCAAGTTTTGTTACTTCTTCAACAACTTGTTCTTCTTTTCTACTTCTTATTTTGCCACGTGTATATGGAATAATACAATAACTACAATAATTATTACATCCTTCTTGAACTTTTATATAAACTCTAGTTCTTTCACCTAAATGTGAAATAGTCATTTCTTCAAATTCATTAACATCCATAATATCAGAAACTAGATTAATTGTTTCTGCACGATCTTTTTCAAAAGCTTCTACTACTTCAACAATTTGATTACGTTTATCCGTTCCAATTATAATATCTATTTCACTTACTTGGTCTTTTATTTTATCTGCTGCAATTTGAGCATAACATCCCATCGCAACTAATATACTGTTTTCATTAATTTTCTTTGTTTTGCGCAACATCTGTCTGCACTTGCGATCACTTAAATGTGTAACAGTACAGGTATTTACAACATAAACATCTGCATAATCACTAAAATCAACAACTTCATAATTTGCTGCTTTAAATTTTTCTAGCACTGCTTCCGTATCATATTGATTTACTTTACAGCCTAGTGTATAAAATGCTACCTTTCTCAAATTCTCACCTCTTATTATTGACATTCATTCTTGTAAACTATATGATACAAGTAGCTTTAATGCATTTACTAAATACATAAAATTATTAATCATTTCATTCAAAAGGAGTGTTTTAAATGAAATCTATTTATATCACATTAAATTCTATTGAAAAAGTAAAATTGTTTGTTAATACAATTAATATTTATAATAGTGATTTTGATTTATCTTCAGGTAGATATATTATTGATGCTAAATCTATAATGGGTATTTTTAGCTTAGATCTAAGTACGCCTCTTCGCCTTGATATCTATAATGATGAGTGTGCCGAAGATGTAATAAGTGCCTTAAAAGAATTTATTGTTTCACCACTTTCATAAAAAAGTCCATATAGATGGACTTTTTTATTTTACCCATTAAACACTTTATTTCATTAACAATGAATAATTTCTACTTCATTAATAGCCTTTTCAATCATTTCTTCAATAATATCATCTAATAATGCTTCTGATTTCTTAATATACTCTAATTTTGGTTTTGTTTCTGGATGCTTTGCTACGAAAATGGTACAGCAATCCTCAAATGGTTGTATAGAGGTCTCAAAAGTATCAATACGTTTTGCAATTTGTACAATTTCCTCTTTATCAAATCCAATAAGTGGACG
>JAHLFQ010000156.1 GCA_018883705.1 Candidatus Cellulosilyticum pullistercoris | reverse complement strand
GGTAGATATATTATTGATGCTAAATCTATAATGGGTATTTTTAGCTTAGATCTAAGTACGCCTCTTCGCCTTGATATCTATAATGATGAGTGTGCCGAAGATGTAATAAGTGCCCTAAAAGAATTTATTGTTTCACCACTTTCATAAAAAAGTCCATCTAGATGGACTTTTTTATTTTACCCATTAAACACTTTATTTCATTAGCAATTAATAATTTCTACTTCATTAATAGCCTTTTCAATCATCTCTTCAATAATATCATCTAATAATGCTTCTGATTTCTTAATATATTCTAATTTTGGTTTTGTTTCTGGATGCTTCGCTACGAAAATGGTACAGCAATCCTCAAATGGTTGTATAGAGGTCTCAAAAGTATCAATACGTTTTGCAATTTGTACAATTTCCTCTTTATCAAATCCAATAAGTGGACGGAAAACAGGCATTGTTGCAGCATCATTTGTTACAACAAGACTATGCATGGTTTGACTTGCTACTTGTCCAATACTTTCGCCTGTAATAAGTGCCATACTTCCATTTTGTTTAGCAATAGCTTCTGCAATATACATCATAATGCGTCGCATAATAATAGTTAATTCTTCATGTGGACATCTTTCATAAATTTTTAACTGAATATCTGTAAAGTTAACTACATGTAATTTTAAATTACCCGTATACATAGAAACTTTTTTTGCCAAATCAACTACTTTTTGCTTTGCACGATCACTTGTATAAGGTGGTGCATGGAAATAAACAGCATCTACTTCAACGCCTCGTTTAGCAATCATCCATCCTGCAACCGGACTATCAATGCCTCCTGAAAGAAGTAATGTTGCTTTACCATTTGTGCCATAAGGCATACCACCCGCACCTTTATATGTTTTTAAATAAACATAGGTATGATTACGTATTTCTACCATTAAAGTTATTTCTGGTTTACGCACATCTACTTTGATAGCATCCTTGAACTCATCTAGTAAATAAGCACCTAATTCACAGCTTACTTCCATTGATGTCATAGGAAATCTTTTATCAGCACGTCTAGTATCTACTTTAAAAGTAACTTGCTTATCGCCTACTATTTGTTCCATTTGCACACGTGCTAATCTCTTAACTGCTTCAAAAGATACCTCTTCATCTTTTATACCATAAGCAATCCCTACAATACCAAAAATACGCCCTAATTTATCAATCACAGATTCCACATCAATAGAGTCATCTTCTACAGGCTCTACCATAATACGGCCTTGCTCTTTTGTTACAATGAACTCACCGATTTCCTTTAAGTTTCTTTTTACATTACTAACTAACTTGTTTTCAAATAAATGTCTATTCTTTCCTTTGATAGCTAGTTCACCATATTTAATTAAAAAAACATTTTTCACTACTTTCTTCCTCCTGGTGTATATCTTCTTAATAGAGTTACTTGATTTTTTAATATTTCAACTACCTGCATTAATTCTTCTAATTGTGTATCATGTGCAAATGAAAATCTAATTGCATGATCTAACTGATCTTTTTTGTTTCCAATAGCAACAAGTACACCATCCTTTTCTTTCTTATGACTTGAACATGCAGAACCTGAAGACACATAAATACCTTCTTGTTCTAGCGCATGTAATAATACCTCAGATCGTACATCCTTAAATCCTATATTAAGAATATAAGGCACACCTTCTTCTATATTAGGTCCATTCACCCATGTATCAGGAATTTCACATAAAATTCTTTCTGCTAAATAGGCTTTACACTCCTGCATATGGCTCATTATATTCTTCTGATTTTTAAAGACCTCTTGACCTGCCTTAAGCATCCCTGCAATAGCTGGAACATTTTCTGTTCCAGAACGTACATTTTTCTGCTGTCCACCACCCCAAAAAAGGTTTTGCATACGCACTGACTTACCTTTATAAAGTAAACCTACACCACGAGGACCATAGAATTTATGACCACTACAAGATAGGAAATCAATCTTAGCGCGTTTTACTTGAATCGGTAATCTAGCAAAAGACTGCACAGCATCTACATGAAAAAGAGTTTCTTTATTGATAGATTTTATGAGCTTACCAATTTCTTCAATAGGTTGGATGGTTCCAATTTCATTATTAACGTGCATAATACTTACTAAAATGGTATGTTCATCTATAGCTGATTTTAACGCTTCCATATCTACAAGCCCACTTTGATCCACACCAACCGTAACTATCTCAAATCCTTGTTCTCCTAGATATTTAAAGACTTCCTTAACTGAAGGATGTTCTATAGTAGAGGTGATAATCTTATTGCCCATTCTTTTATAAGCCATACTTGCACCTATAATTGCTGTATTATTGCTTTCAGTACCACCAGAAGTAAAGAATATTTCTTCTGGAAGAGCACCTATTTGACGTGCAAAAAATTCAGTAGCTTCTCTAAGAATAGTTTCTGCTTCCATACCTTTTTTATGCAATGAGGACGGATTTCCATACGCATGTAGCATGGTATGTGCTACAACCTCAGCTACTTCTGTATATGGTTTTGTTGTCGCTGCATTATCTAGATAAATTTCTCTTGTCATTGTTATCTCCCTTTTTCATAGAAAACTTCATTACATCAAAAATGAGGGTGAAATCACCCTCATTATTATCTATTCATTACATTATAAATTGCTTGTAATACACGTGTCTTTTCAAAAGGTTTTACTATAAAATCTTTCGCACCTTTTTTTATTGCTTCAACAACTTTTGAATGTTGTCCCATAGCTGAACACATAATAATCTTGGTGTTTGGACTTACTTCTAATATTTTATCAATTGCCTCTATTCCATCCATTTCTGGCATGGTTATATCTAGTGTTACAATATCTGGTTGAAGTTGCTTGGCCATCTCTATAGCTTGTAAACCATTCCCTGCTTCACCTACTACCTTAAATTCAGCTTCGGTTAACATTTTTTTTAAAACAGTTCTCATGAATATGGCGTCATCTACTACCAAAAAAGTAACATTCTCCATACTAAATCTCTCCCATCTCATACATGATATTAGCTAAAGTAACTAGACCTGCTGTCTCACTTCTTAAGATGCGTTTTCCCAAAGTAATCGGTTTCACTTCATATGAGGTTGCTAGCGCTACTTCCTCTTCTGTAAATCCACCTTCCGGTCCAATAAACACCCCTATTGATTGAGCCTGTATGGATTGTAAAAAAGTTTTAATATGATGTGCCTCTTCATTTTCATAGGGAATGCATCCTACATCAAGCTGACTTTTCGCATACTCTAAACCTTGTTCCAAAGTCATAGGAAGACAGACTTCAGGTACAATTCCTCTTTTACTCTGTTTGGCTGCACTTTCTGCAATTTTTTGCCAACGATCAATCTTATTTTTCAATTTGTTTTCCGATTCTAATTTGACCACACAGCGCTTTGTCATAAGCGGTACAATTTTTGTAACACCAATTTCTACACTCTTTTGTATGACAAATTCCATTTTCTCACCTTTAATAAGTGATTGAAACAAAATCGTTTCTACAGCTGGTTCTGTGTGATTTAAAATGCAATTAAAAATTTGGGCCGTTACTATATCTGCATCAATATCTTTTATTATACACTCATATTCATTACCTTGTCTATCACTAATTAATATTTCTTTACCTACTGTAAGTCGTAAAACATTTTTAATATGATTTACATCTGAGCCTTTTATAAATATTAATTCTTCTAATACATCTTCAGGATTAACAAAAAACTTAGCCATACTTCACCTTTTCCTACTTAATATGAGCTAAAATAGCTACCCAATCATTTTTTTCATT
>JAHLFQ010000155.1 GCA_018883705.1 Candidatus Cellulosilyticum pullistercoris | reverse complement strand
GCGCAAATGAAAGAGCGTATGGCTCATGATGACAATCAAGTTTATTGGATAGATGAATTTAATCAAATCGATGCAAATCAAGCTTTCTATATTACAGACCAAGGTAAACTTATGATTTCTTTTGATAAATACACTATTGGTCCTGGTTCTATGGGCATACAAGAATTTGAAATTCCAACGGATATACTTCAAGATATTTTAGTAAGTAATACTTACGTTAAATAAGTAATGCTTATATCTAATAAGCATTGACTATATTAAATAAAAAAAGGTACTTTGTTATTAGCTTATTAGCTAGTAACAAAGTACCTTTTTTATATTGTCTTAGTTGTCTCGTTCAATAAATCCTTCTAGTATATTTTCTTTCGTGTAGTTTTCAGCTTCTTCTTTGGTGAGTTGTCTTCTCTTCGCATTTAAAATAGCACCCTCACCTGTGTTATTAAACTCATAAAGTCTTTCTGTTTCTGGTTGAACCTCTCCCATAAAGGTCCATCCTTCTTCTTTAATATGCGCACCTAACTGACAATTTTTAAAAACAGTACTTGTGCATACAGGTTCTGTTCTGGCGCTTGGATGCCAAGGTCTTCCTAAATATACTGTATGATTTGGCATGGCAGCGTCTGCTGTTAAGTGACAGTTTTCAAATAAAAAGCCATAAGGCTGACTTGCCTTCGTACTTGCTGCGGTTACATAGCCGTTATCTACTTTGGAGCCCCCATATAAAGAATGAATTTGACATTTTTCAAAAACAGCTCTTGCACCACCAAATATAAAATCAATGTCACCTTCTATAAAACATTCATAAAAATAACACCTGCCGTCTCTAGCATAGAGTGTATCTTGATACCCCTTAAAAGCACACTGTTTAAAAGTAACCCCTCTTCCTGTTGTGTTCACTGCTACAGCTTGTCTACCTGAGGCATCTAGCCCTGGCCTATAATAACTATTTTCAAAAGTAATCCTTTCTGCTCTTATGTAATCACCATCTATAAAAACAGTTGCACTATTATTAGTTCCTAATCTTACGCCTTCCTCATTCAACTTCCCTGCATAATTATCAAAAGAAATGATTGTTTTATCTGCCCCTTCTCCTACTAGCTGAATAAAGCTTTGATTTTCCCTTATATGAATGACTTCTTTGTAAACACCTGATTTAATTTGAATTATAGTATATTCATTCTGTACGGTTTTAACCGCATCAATTGCTGCCTGCACAGTTGTAAAATCGCCACTTCCATCCTGTGCTACTATTAGTTGTTTGTTCATCTTGATCTCCTTATTTCCATCTTCCAATATCTACTTATGTAAGCACTTTCATTATGACATTCTAAGACTTTGAGTGCAAGAGCATAAAATAAAAATAGCAAAGAAGCCTTTTTATTTAAGTTAGACTTCTTTGCTATTTCTTTAAATCTATTCTTCTTAGCTAATAACTACTTCTTTGATTGAATTATCAAATGTTACATTTCTATCAAGTATACGAGCAATTTGAGCGACTGGTAAAAGGACACGTCCCTCTTCAACTTTTGTTGTTACACCTAAGTCTACTTTTTTACCATTTACCATTGCATAATCTTGGTTTACTTTAAATTTAATATCTTGACCTTTGATTGAAGCTGTTTTAGACTCATTATCCCATTCTAATTCTATATCTAAAAGCGCACTCATATCTCTTAATCTAGCAATTACTCGCCCTTGTTCAATATAAGGGAAAAGGCTTACTGTTACATCTTGACCATTTTTAGAAACTACTTTTTTCATAATGGAAATAACAACTGAGTTAGATGGCACTTCTTCAGATGGAGCTTCTGTTACAACAGTCATACGTGGCTTAAATGTACCTTCTACTGTCCCTAATTTTTCTACGTAATCAAGTAAAGTATCCATTAAAGTATTGTATTCTGCTTTAATTGGGTAAGCTTTAAACATATCATAGCCATCCCCACCTGCTGCCATAAAGTCATTTGTTACCACTGTATAAGTTTTATTAAGGTCAATAGGTTCTCCATTCACTTTAAGGTCACTAATACGATTTCCAACTTCTTCATAAGCATTTAATGTAAAAGTGATACCAGCTGTATGTGGGAATGCACCTTTTTCATTTGGATATTCACTTACTCCGTGTTCAAGGGCTGCTTTCACATCGCTCCCTTTAATTTCTTTTACCATAATGGTATTACCATATGGGAATACAGTGATCATATCATTCATTGTAATGTCACCAGCTTTAATAGAAGCTCTAATCCCACCACCATTTGTAATGGCAATTTGTGCACCTGTTAAATCAATCATTGCATCTGTCGCTAATTGACCTAAATTGGTTTCCCCTGTTCTAACAAGCGCTCTTTCTCCAATTAAATCTACAGCTGCTTTACCTACTACTCTTTCTAAGATAGGTTTTTGTGCTGCTTCTACTTTTTCAATAGCTTCAAGTACTTCTGCATTTGGTGTCACTTCTTCAAAACGACTATAGTCTAGAAGTTCTGCTTCTTTATTTACAACTTTTCCGTCTTCTACAGTAAGCTCAACTTCCCCTACATTATTAAAGGCAGTTCCTGTACTTACGATTAATGTGTCATTTACCATAAGACCTTCTGGCAGTTCTGTATGACTATGACCATCTACAATTAAGTCAATCCCATCTACTGCTTTAGCTACTAAATCTGAAGTATAATCCCCTTCATAAAGACCCAGGTGAGCAACCATAATAATAACCTCTGCCTGCTCTTTTTCTTTTAACACATTTACAGTTTCCTTAGCCGCTTCAATCATATCTGTAAATTCATAACCAACGGTGTTACTAGGATGTGATTTAAAAGCTGTTTCTTCTGTTGCCATTCCAAAAATCCCTACTTTTACACCATCAATTTCTTTAACTATATAGGCATCTAATGCTCTTTCATCCCCTTTATAGACATTAGCTGCAAGAACTGGGAAATTTAATTTACTAATAATATTATCGAAAAGATTATCTGCACCAAAATCAAATTCATGATTCCCTACTGTCATTGCATCATAACCAATGATATTAGCAAGTTCAATCATACTTTGTCCTTTTTCTAAGTTAGCAAAAGGTAAACCTTGGAACATATCCCCTGCATCTAGTACAAGTAGATTATCATCTGCTGCTCTTGTTTCTTCTACATAAGTTGCAAATTTAGCAAATCCAATCTTACTTTTGCCATCGTCTTTAACATTACCATGTATATCATTCGTATGAAGAATTTTAATGGTTGTTGCATCCTTAGCAAAAACAGGCATAATCATCATAGATGCAAATGCTAACGCTGTAAGAAGCTTAAATCTTACTTTTTTCATTTTCCCATCTCCTTTTATGTAAACCTTTTTAATGTCAAATTATTTATATCATAGATTTCATAGCCCATCAATGCTCTATAAAATAATCGTTTAATTTATATTTTTTCATATTAAATGTTAAATGATTTATAGTTATTTTATTAAAATCAAAATTCAAATCAATATATAAGATTATTTCTTTATCATTTATTTAATAGCCTTATTAAACTTGATAAAACTGTCATTAGTTAATTGTTTTATTTTTCTATACTATAACAATTATATAACTAAAGATTTATATAGTATTAATTAAAATCAATTTTTATCTATTTTATATCCCGAACATTTTTTTATTTTTTTCATAAACGTTCAGATTTTAAATTCAAACTCTATCTATACACAAAAACACAGATAGTACATTCTATCAGAAGTACTATCTGTGTTTTACGTAATTATTTTTATATCCTAGTCCAAAACACCTACCATTTTAAGCAGATACTTTGCATTGGTTGTTTTACAGCGATCCTTTTTAATCTTATAATCAAATCTAATCTGATTATCCTCATAATATTCTTCAAAGTGATAATTATAGGTCTTTCTTTTTTGCGTTTCACTATTTTCTGCTAGCTGACAAAGCTCAAAGTCATGAGTTGTTACCATAACACTTGCCCAAGGTTTGCCTAGTTTTTTAATGGTTTCTGTCGCCCCTAAAATACGGTCTGCTGAGTTCGTTCCTTTAAAAATTTCATCGATTAAAGCTAGCATTGGTAAATGCCTTTTACTAAACTCAATCATCTCTTTAATACGAAGTAGTTCTGCATAGAAAGTAGAAATCCCTTGATCTACCCTATCTTCAATACGCATAGAGGTGAATATTTCATATAAGAAGCACTAAAGCTCTCAGCAAGTACAGGTGCTCCTGTATAAGCT
>JAHLFQ010000021.1 GCA_018883705.1 Candidatus Cellulosilyticum pullistercoris | reverse complement strand
AATTTTAAATATTGGAGCTATCAAGCCATTTTTTTAGTTCTGGTAATCGATTCATAGCTTCAGTATAACCTTGCTCATATAAAGCACAAAGCTTATCTGAATTTTTTTCAAAACGGTCTACTTGTAGGGGTATCATAGGACGCAGTATAAAAACTTTATTATCTTTTTCAAGCTGAGCCAAATAGTCCAGTGTTTCGTTATAATTTTTGTAACGCATCCCAATACAATCCGCCAATTTAGGGTATTTGTACATACTTCTTTTTGCAAGCCGATGCATTTTCTTAGAATAGGTTTTTCTATAATCGGCATTTCTTGTCAGAATAACCACATTTCGCTCATTACCATCAGCAATTGATTTTTTTATGGGAATGGAGTCAGCAAGGCCTCCATCTAAGTAAGGTGTTCCATCAAGCGTTACCATTCTAGAGATAAAAGGTAAACTACTGGACGCTTGAAGTATTTTATCAGCTTCTTGTAAAGTTTTTGAACGAGTAGGCTCTAGGTACTCACACTCACCTGTTTTGCAATTTGTAACACCCACTTTAAAAGTTGTTTTAGACTGAGTAAAAGTATCAAAGTCAAAAGGGTCAAGTGATTCTGGTAAGTCATTAAAAAGAAAGTTCATTCCAAAATAAGCACCTTCTTTAAGTAAGTTAGACCAATGAATAAAGCGTTTATCAGTAATCCAGTGGGTATACAATCTTTTGTTACGTAGGTGTTGTTTAGATAAAAAGCTACATAGGGTATTGGCTCCGGCTGAAACCCCAATAGCATAAGGAAAACAAAGTTCTTGATCTAAAAAAGCTTCTAAAACACCAGCGGTGTAAGCGCCACGCATACCACCACCTTCTGCAATTAATCCTACATCTGATATCATACGAATAAGTCCTCCCATTTGATAAAATACAAGATTTACATCATTATAATATTATTTTCAAATTAGAGCAAACTTAGACAAGAATATCAGTTTTATCAAATATCTTTTTGTCTTTTTCGCCACTTATAAGTAAGCAAGCAAATAATAGTAAGAGCAAGTAAGATAAGAACGATATTACTGTAGGTATTTAAGATTCCTTCAATAAGGTCCCAATTATGACCAAGATAAAAGCCAAGACTCATTAATACCAAATTCCAGATAGCAATACCTGTTGCAGAGTAGAGGAAGAATTCTACAAGTGACATACCATTTACCCCTGCAAAAAGAGAAATATAGGTACGAGTAAGGGGAATGATACGAGAAAAAAGAACTGCCCAGCGTCCATAATGTGCAAACCAATGATTAAAAGTATCAGTTGCTTTTTTGAGACCCAAATGACGCATGCAGAGCTTGTTTAAAAGAGGTACACCACCATAATAACCAATAAGATAGCAAACGAGAGAACCAAAAAGTCCTGCTAGTATACTAACTAAAAAAGCAGGAAAAAATTCTAGTGATGTTTGGGCGATACTCATTCCTACAAAAGGCAAGATCACTTCACTAGGAATGGGAAAACAAGCATATTCTAGACCAACAACGGTGAAAACACCTAAATAACCAAGCTCACCAACAAGTGACATCATGAAATTGACAAACGTAGTAAGTGTAGACATAGTAATACTCCTTTATAACATATGATAGTTTAGCTTATGTGGACAACTTAGAAAAAATACTAAGAATCCATAAAATATATTTAGAATAGTATGATAAGTACGTAAAGAGATATTTTTATATAAAAAAAGGATAAAGAATAGCGATGCCCATCCATACTTACTTACAAACATTTACTATCAGCTTGTCATATGATATAATACACAAATAAAATAAATTAACAAAGGATGAGTAGTTAAATGATTACAGTTAATAATATGAGTTTACAATTTGCTGGTCGTACATTATTTAAAGATGTTAACCTCAAATTTACCCCTGGTAACTGTTATGGTGTAATTGGTGCCAATGGTGCCGGAAAATCAACTTTTCTTAAGATTTTATCAGGAGAACTAGATAGTACAACAGGGGAAGTTGCTATTCCAAAAAATCTTCGTATATCTGTATTAAAGCAAGATCATTATCAATATGATGATTGCCAAGTACTTGAAACAGTTATTAGAGGAAATGCAAGACTTTATGAAATCATGCAGGAAAAAGATGCGCTCTATGCTAAAGAAGATTTCACTGATGAAGATGGTGAGAAGGCAGCAGCGCTTGAGGGTGAATTTGCTGAGATGAATGGTTGGGAAGCAGATTCAGAGGCTGCACAGCTTCTTCAAGGGCTAGGAATTGGGACAGAACTTCATTACGCACTGATGAGAGATCTTCAAGGTGGAGAAAAAGTTAAAGTACTTCTTGCACAAGCACTTTTTGGTCAACCAGGAATCTTACTTCTCGATGAGCCTACTAACCACTTAGATATTGATTCTATTGAATGGTTAGAAGAGTTCTTATTTAATTTCCCAGGAACCGTAATTGTTGTATCTCACGACCGTCACTTCTTAAATACAGTATGTACACACACTGTAGATATTGACTTTGGACAAATTAGAATGTTCGTTGGTAACTATGATTTCTGGTATGAATCTAGTCAAATGATGCAATCTTTAATGAAAGCACAAAACAAGAAACGTGAAGATCAAGTCAAAGAACTTCAAAACTTCATTCAACGTTTCTCTGCTAATAAATCTAAAGCCAAACAAGCAACTTCTCGTCGTAAATTACTTGACAAGTTAACACTTGAAGAAATGCCAATTTCATCAAGAAAATATCCATTTGTTCGTTTTACACCAGACCGTGAAGTAGGGAATGAAATTCTTACAGTTGAAGGTTTAACAAAAACAGTTGATGGAGTTAAGGTATTAGATAACGTAAGCTTCCGTGTCAATAAAGATGATAAAATTGCTTTTATTGGAGAAAATGAGATTGCTCAGACTACTTTATTTAAAATTTTAGTAGGGGAATTAGAGCCAGATGCAGGTTCATTTAAATGGGGTGTTACAACTTCTCAATCTTATTTCCCTAAAGATAATACAGAGTTTTTCGAAGACTGTGACTTAAACCTCATTGATTGGCTTAGACAATTCTCTGAAGATCAAACAGAAAGTTATTTAAGAGGGTTCTTAGGACGTATGTTATTTGCAGGAGAAGATTCACTTAAACCTGCAAAAGTCTTATCAGGAGGAGAAAAAGTAAGATGTATGCTCTCACGTATGATGTTAGCCGGCTCTAATGTTCTTCTTCTTGATCAGCCAACAAACCATCTAGATCTTGAATCCATTACAGCTGTTAATGATGGATTAATTGAGTTTAAAGGGAATGTACTCTTTACCTCTCATGACCACCAATTTATTCAAACTATTGCAAACCGTGTCATTGAAATCACTGAAACAGGTATTATTGACCGTCTTGGAACTTATGATGAGTTCTTAGAATTTAAGAAAAATAATAAATAGCAAATAAAAAGAGTAAGTACGCTACTATAGCATACTTACTCTTTTTGTTTGATTAAGAAAGGTAAATGTTCACAAGAATTAAAATAAAAGGAGACTACTAATGGTGTATAGTAAGTCTCCTTTTGCTGGGGTAAGACATCATCAATCAACGCATATGCGTATTTAAGCATAATGAAAGGATTGATAAGGTGATACAACTTCTTAAAAATGATGGAAGTATGATGGGCATCGTTTGAGGTGCCAGAACATCTAACACTAGATGTAATCATAGTATGAGCATAATTTATTTTTTTATACATAGCTACTGGATTTATAGATGTTTTTAATCTACAATATGGATAGTAATCGTCATTTAGAATACTATTTTTATCAGAAGGCAAAAATGTAAATAGACAAAAAGAATCAGTCTTCTTAAGAAGAATAGAAGATTATATGACTAAAACTAAGAAAATGACGTGATATAGGAGAGAGTTTATGAAATACTTAAAAGGTATGATTTACGGTGTAAGATTAGCTTTTGTAGTATGTAGTATTTATTTATTGTGTCAGTTAAAGTTTGATAGACAAATTTTATTATGGGGAAGTTTAGCATTGACCTTTGTACCAGAATTATTTACTAAGGTTTCTAAGGTTAAGATTCCTATTTGGGCGAGAATATTTTATACTTTATTTCTTTTTTGCTCTCAATTGCTAGGGTCAGTCTTAGGTGCATACACTTATTTCAGTTGGTGGGATGTTATGCTTCATGGTGTTTCAGGTGTGTTTCTTGGGTACGTGGCACTGATTATTATGGTAGCAGCAGATCGTAGTGGAACACTTTTTAAACAACGTAAGACTGGACTTATTGTACTCTTCATACTTGCCATTAGTATTGCCAGTGCAGGAATTTGGGAAATCATAGAGTTTACGGGAGATACCTTATTTGGTGCTAATGCTCAATTAGGAAGCCTTCAAGATACAATGGAAGACATTATTTGTGGTACAATAGGGGGAGGTATTTACGCTATTTATATTGGGATCATGATGAAAAGTAAACGCAGATGCGCAATAGATACCTTATTAGATTTTAATGGCATCAGCAAAAGAAGTAAAAAATAGTGCAATAAGAAAGAGAGAGGCTTTATGATTTTATTATCACTTAGTCATATTAAAAAAACATATGGTGAAAAGGTTATTTTTGATGATCTTTCATTAACGGTAGATAGTTCAAAGAAAATTGGAATGATTGGTATTAACGGAACAGGAAAAAGTAGCTTACTTAAGATTATGGCAGGTCTTGAAACACCTGATATGGGAGAAGTGATTACCTCTAATGAGCTTGTGATTGAGTATTTACCTCAAAATCCTGTTTTTGAAGAAGATTCTACTGTACTTCAGCAGATTTTTAAGGGTACTTCACCTTTTATGAAGGTACTGCGTGAGTATGAGCAGACCATTACAGACTTGGAAGAAAAACCAGAAGATGAGGGGCTTCAAGCAAAACTGTTAGAGTTAAGTGAACAAATGGATAGACAGGGTGCCTGGCAATTAGAAAGTGAAGCAAAAGCTATTTTAACTAAATTAGGGCTATTAAACTTTAATCAAAAAGTAAAAGAACTTTCAGGTGGGCAACGCAAAAAAATTGCGTTGGCAGGAGCACTCATTAGACCTTGTAACTTGCTCATTTTAGATGAGCCTACGAATCATTTAGATAATGAAACCATTGCTTATTTAGAAGAAGTTCTTAAAAATAAAAAGAGTGGGGTTGTCATGGTAACTCATGACCGTTATTTTTTAGAGCGTGTGACGAATCAGATTGTAGAGCTTGATCAAGGAAAAATCTATGAGTACTCAGGAAATTACGAAGCTTATCTAGAGCAAAAAGCACTTCGTGAAAGTATTGAAGAACGCCTTCGTGAAAAACAACAAAGTTTATATAAGCAAGAATTAGAATGGATGCGAAAAGGCGTTGAAGCGCGACGTACTAAACAAAAAGCAAGAAAAGAACGTTTCTATGAACTAGAAGAAAGTTTAAGTAATGATCAAAAGCAAAATCTAGATCTTAATTTAGGAACAAGTAGACTAGGAAAGAAAATTATTTCTCTTGAAAATGTGAGTAAATCATTTGGAGATAAATGTTGCGTAAAAGACTTCACCTATACAGTGCTACGTGATGACCGTATTGGAATTATTGGGAATAACGGTATGGGAAAATCTACCTTACTTAATTTGATTGCAGGTGATATTTTACCTGATGCAGGTAAAATAGAAATCGGTGACACAGTAAGGATTGGTTACTATACACAAGAGAGTCAGGCACTTGATTTAAATATGCGTGTGATTGACTATGTCAAAGAACAAGGTGAATTTATAAAGACAGCAGATGGCAGTTTGATTTCTGCAAGTAAAATGTTAGAGCGATTTTTATTTCCACCTATGGTGCAATATACACCGATTGGAAAGCTTTCTGGAGGTGAACGTAGAAGATTATACTTATTAGGCGTTCTGATGCAAGATATTAATGTCTTGTTTCTAGATGAGCCGACAAACGATTTAGATATTTATACCTTACAAGTGTTAGAAAGCTTTATTGATGATTTTAATGGACCAGTCATTACAGTATCACATGATCGTTATTTTTTAGATCGTATTGTAGATAAGCTATTTGTGTATAAAGGTAATGGCGAGATCCTCAATATACCAGGTAATTATTCAGACTATGCCATAAGAGAGCAAGGCGAAAAAGAAGCACCAGTCGAGGTAAAAAAAGAAAAAGTTGTGACAACAAGAAAAGAGCAAGCACCTAAACTGAAGTTTACTTATAAAGAGCAGAAAGAATACGAACAGATTGATAGCGTCATAGAGCAGTTAGAAGATGAACTTGAGCGACTGGATAAAGAAATGGCAGAAAATGCAACACATTTTGCAAGGCTTCAGGAGTTGACTAAAGAAAAAGAGGACAAGGAAGAAGAACTTGCTTTTCAAATGGAACGTTGGGAATATTTAAATGAAAAAGCAGAACAAATCGCAAGGCAATAACTAAAATATAATAAGTAGAAACGTATAAGAAAGGCAACCTCATTCAATGAATAGAAGAGGTTGCCTTTTCGCATGTCATAACAAATACAATTCAGATTATTTTTCAAGGAATATAAAGAATAAACAGGATAGGAAAGTGAATTTATAAAATAAAACTTATAAATAGACTATATTTTTCAAGGGGAAATGTGTATAATAAAAAAAGCATATGTTGATAATGAAGGAGGAAGTAAATAATGGAAGAAAATCTTACAATGGCCGATTTGATGGCAGAAGTAGATAAATCAATGACACGTATATATAGAGGACAAGTATTACCAGCAACTGTAGCACTCGTAAGTGAACAAGGTGTCATTGTTAATATTGGATACCATGCAGATGGTATTATTCCATGGAATGAAGTATCTGTTGACGAAGTAGATCCAGCAACAATTAAAGAGGGGGATACTTTTGAAGTTACTGTAATGAAAATAGATGATGGTGAGGGTAATGTTTTAGTTTCTAAAAGAAGAGCTGAAGAACAACTTGTTTTAAATGAAATCGAAGCACTTTACAAAGAGAAAAAAGTCATTACTGTACGCATTAAAGAAGTTGTTAAAGGTGGGGTAGTTGCACCATTTAAAGGGATTCGTGCTTTCATCCCTGGATCACAACTTACTAATACTTATGTAGAAGATTTAGAAGCTTTTGTAGGAAAAGAAATCCCAGTAGAAATTATTGAGTTTGTTCCTAAAAATAGAAAACTTGTTTTATCAGGTAAGCGTTTAGCTGTTGAAGCAGCTCAAGCTGCAAAAGCAGAAAAAATTGCAAGCCTTGAAGAAGGACAAAAAATTCAAGGAACAGTAGCTAAATTAATGCCATATGGTGCATTTGTTAATTTAGGTGGTGTAGAAGGCCTTGTACACAACAATGATTTATCATGGGTACGTATCAAACATCCATCAGATGTTGTTAAAGAAGGAGACAAAGTAGATGTTGTTATCCTTTCTGTTGATAAAGAAACAGGGAAAATAGCATTAAGTTTAAAAGATATGACAACAGACCCATGGTTAGTAGAAACAGCAGGTTTAGAAGTGGGTCAAATTGTAAATGCGGAAATTACACGTTTTGCTAGCTTTGGCGCATTTGCTAAGTTATCTGATAATGTAGAAGGACTTATTCATATTTCTCAAATCTCAGATAAAAGAATTAATAAACCAGAAGAAGCATTAGAACTTGGACAAAAAGTACAAGTTAAGATTGTTACACTTGATAAAGAAGCTAAAAAGATTGGTCTTTCTATGAAACAAGTAGCTGAAGAAGTATCTGATGATATGAAAGAGTACATGACATCAGAGGAAGAGCATACAACACTTGGTGATGTAATTGGTGAAGTATTATAAAACAAAAAGAACTCTTAGGAGTTCTTTTTTATTTTATAGTATCTTTTAGGTGAAAAATGGGATTTGGACTACTTATTTGTATCAAAATATGATAGGATGAAAAAAAGTATCATACAAAGAATTTGAGGGGACAGTATGAATGCACTGAAAAAGATATTTCAAACATTGTTTAGGAAAAAGAATGATAGGAGAAAGCTAGATCACAGTGATGTTGAAGAAATTTTCTCAGAACTAGAAGAAATACAGAGTAAGAAGCAACGTATTAAACATTACATAGAAGAGCTTAAGATAAAAGAAGAAGCTCATAAACAATATGAAAATTTAGATCCAGATATAGTTGCAAAAATCAATGGGTTAGCTCAAAAAGCTAAAAGCATTGAAGAAAAGAAACAAAATCTCAGAGGAAGACTTATTAGTAATAATGCAGCCCTTAATCGATTGGCAGACTATGAGGATGAAATCCCTGATCTTATTAAAGAAATGCAAATGACAGAAAAGCGTCGTCGTGAAACAGAGAGTCACATCCTATACCTGAACGAAGAACGTATCAGTTTAGAAGAAGAAAGAGCAGCTTTAATAAATGGTTATAGTTTTCTAAAAGGGCTAAGTTTAGTTTTAGTGGTGTTAATAGGAGTAAGTGTACTGGTATCTTTTGTTATGTTACAAGTCCTTAGAGAAAAGATTTGGTTTATCTTAAGTGCTATAGTCGTTTTAATGGTGTTTTTTGTTATTGCCATCATTTTAATTAAAGAAAAGTTAGAAAAAGAAATTAAAGATAATGGTATTTTACAACAAAAAGCTGTTAGATATCTTAATAAATCCAAAATTCGTTTTTTTAATCACACACAGTATTTAGAATTTCAATATCGAAAATTAGGAGTAGATAGTGTAGCAAAATTAGAACTTTACTATAATCGTTATTTGAAAAATAAAAATAATGAACGTATCTACTTACAAATGAATGATGCCTTAGCAGAAATAGAGGAAGAAATTTTGGGCATACTACATAGTAAAAATATTTTATTAGAGGACCTTGGTGATTTATCAGATTGGATTTTAAAACCTAAATGTTTTAATGAAATAAAACAAATAGTAGAAGAAAAAGAGAAGATAGAGGAGCAGTTTAATGCCTTATGTACTTACGAAGCAGAAATTTGGCAAGAATTATCTGTTTTAGCGACTAATAAGATGCTTAAAGCACAGATAGACTCATGTCTTGAGGGGTTTAATGGTGAGAACATGCTTGACAAAATAAGTGCTTCTGCATAAAATGTAAAGTAATTGAACACATTAATGCGATGATAAAGAGGAGTATAGTGTCACTTATGTATAGAGAGAGAAGATTATAAGCTGAAAGTCTTCTTACAAAAAGAACGCTAGAAGGTAGCTTTGGAGCACCTTTTCTGAAATAAAGAAGTAGGAAAAGGCGGGTAAGCCCGTTACGGCTGACTAAAGTGCTTTATAAGAGTGATTATAGAGAATTAAGGTGGTACCGCGAGCTTTTTCGTCCTTAGATTAAAGGATGAGAAAGCTCTTTTTTATTTTATAGATTGTTTACTTAAATGGATAATTAAGATAAAAATTTATATGATATGGGTACGTCTTAATAAAGAGAAAGGAAGAGATGAGATGGAGTTAATTGGTTTTGTTCTATTATGTATTGGACTTATGATATTCCTTTTTTCAAAGCGTATCGTAAGAGGAAAGACAAAGCTAGAGCCAGAGGATGAAAGAGAAATGAAGCTACTAACAAGTGGTGCTGTCATTGCTGTTAAAATGTCTGGCGTTATAGTAGCAGCCATAGGACTCATCTTTTTAGCTTTAGGTGCAGCTATGCGATCATAAAAACATCCATTAAGGATAATGAATAAAGGAGGAATATAAAATGAAACAATTAGAAAAAGTATACGATCCAAGTACCGTTGAAGAACGTTTATATAGTACATGGATGGAGAAAGGATACTTTCATGCAGAAGTAGAAAAGGATAAAAAACCATTTACTATTGTAATGCCACCACCAAACATTACAGGTCAACTTCATATGGGACATGCTCTTGATAATACGCTTCAAGATATTTTAACACGTTATAAACGTATGCAAGGATTTAATGCACTTTGGGTTCCAGGTACAGACCATGCAAGTATTGCAACTGAAGTTAAGGTTGTTGAGAAGATTGCTAAAGAAGGTTTAACAAAAGAGTCATTAGGAAGAGAGAAATTCCTAGAACATGTTTGGGATTGGAAAGAACAATATGGTGGTCGTATTGTAGAACAACTTAAAAAGATGGGCTCTTCATGTGATTGGGATAGAGAACGTTTTACGATGGATGAAGGATGTTCTGAAGCAGTTCAAGAAGTATTTATTAGACTTCATGAAAAAGGCTATATTTATCGTGGCTCTAGAATCATTAACTGGTGTCCTGTATGTGGTACATCTATTTCTGATGCTGAGGTTGAATATGCAGAAAAAGAGGGACACTTCTGGCATCTTCGTTATCCAGTTGTAGGAACAGATGAATTTGTTAACCTTGCAACCACAAGACCTGAAACGATGATTGGAGATACAGCAATTGCAGTTAATCCAGAGGATGAAAGATATGCACATCTTATTGGTAAAATGGTACGTATTCCTTTAATCGATAGAGAAATTCCAGTTGTTGCAGATCATTATGTTGATAAAGAATTTGGAACAGGTGTGGTTAAAATTACACCAGCCCATGACCCTAACGACTTTGAAGTTGGTAAACGTCATAATCTTCCAGAGATTTGTGTGATGAATGATGATGGAACAATGAATGAACTTTGTGGCAAATATGCAGGTATGGATCGTTATGAAGCTAGAAAGGCACTCGTAGCAGATCTTGAGGAAGCAGGCTTCTTAATTAAAGTTGAACCTCATACACATAATGTAGGAACACATGACCGTTGTAAAGCAGTTGTAGAACCAATGGTTAAAGCACAGTGGTTTGTTAAAATGGAAGAAATGGCAAAGCCAGCGATTGAAGCAGTTAAAAGTGGTAAGATTAATCTTGTTCCAAAACGTATGGAAAAAATCTACTATAACTGGTTAGAAAATATCAGAGATTGGTGTATATCTCGTCAATTATGGTGGGGACATAGAATTCCAGCATACTACTGTCAAGATTGTGGTGAAATTGTTATTGCAAAATCAATGCCAGAAACTTGTCCAAAATGTGGTAAGAGTCACTTTGTTCAAGATGAAGATACATTAGATACATGGTTTAGTTCTGCCTTATGGCCATTTTCTACACTTGGTTGGCCAGAAAACACAGAGGAGCTTAAACATTTCTATCCAACAAGTGTGCTTGTAACAGGTTATGATATTCTCTTCTTCTGGGTAATTCGTATGATTTTCTCAGGACTTGAACAAATGAATGAGATTCCATTTAAAGATGTTTTATTCCATGGGCTTGTTCGTGCAGCGGATGGACGTAAAATGAGTAAATCACTTGGAAATGGTGTTGACCCACTTGAAGTGATTGAAAAATATGGTGCAGATGCCTTAAGGCTGACACTTGTAACAGGAAATGCTCCTGGTAATGATATGCGTTTCTACTATGAAAGAGTAGAGTCTAACCGTAACTTTGGTAACAAATTATGGAATGCTGCACGTTTTATTATGATGAATTATGAGGATGAAGATATTAATTTATCTGTATCTAAAGAAGAACTTACTCCAGCAGATAAATGGATTCTTTCAAAAGTAAATACCCTTGCTAAAGAAGTTACAGACAATATGGATAAATATGATCTTGGTGTAGCAGTTCAAAAACTTTATGACTTTGCATGGGAAGAATTCTGTGACTGGTATATAGAAATGGTAAAACCACGTCTTTATAATAAAGAAGATGCAACAAGACCAGCGGCACTTTATACATTAAGAACAGTTATGATCAATATTCTTAAAATGCTTCATCCATATATGCCATTTATTACAGAAGAAATTTTCCTTGGGCTTCAAGACCAAGAAGAAACAATTATGTTATCTAGTTGGCCAGTATTTACAGAAGAATGGAATTTTAAAGCTGAAGAAGAAGAAATTAGCTTAATTAAAGAAGCTGTAAGAAATATTCGTAACTTACGTAGTGAAATGAACGTACCACCATCAAGAAAAGCAAAAGTATTTGTTGTGACAGAAGATAGTAAAGTAGCTTCTACATTCGAAAATGGACGCGTATTCTTCTCAGTACTTGGTTATGCTTCAGAAGTTGTAATCCAAAAAGATACAACAGGCATTGAAAGTGATGCAGTATCTGTAGTGATTCCAAATGCTACAGTATATATTCCTTTTGCTGATCTTGTAGATATTGAAAAAGAAATTGAGCGTTTATCAAAAGAAAAAGCTAAGCTTGAGAGCGAAGTAGAGCGTGTTACTAAAAAACTTTCTAATGAAGGTTTCGTTAAGAAAGCACCTGCTAAACTCATAGAAGAAGAAAAAGCAAAAAAAGAAAAATATGAAACAATGCTTGCAAATGTTAAAGAAAGACTTGCTAGCTTAAGTTAATCAAATATAAAAGGCATATTGCTCAATGGGCGATGTGCCTTTTATATTTGATGCCTACATTATTGGGTATATTAAAAAGTATCTTATTTATTTGATTAAAGTGTTATATAATATAATTTGGTATCATGATATACCAGAGAATAATACTTGTGTGTGCAAGATCGCAAAAGTAGAAGGAGTAACCTATGAATACAGAATTAAATTTAGGAATTGATGTAGGATCTACTACTATCAAACTTGTCTATTTAGATGAAAATAAAGAGATTATTTATTCTAGATATGAAAGACACTTTTCAGATATTAAAACAACATTAGAGCGATTATTAAAAGAAAGCTTTATTAAACTTGGAGATGTCAAGGTTAAAATAGCTATTACAGGCTCCGGTGCTATGGAAATCGCATCGATGTTAAAACTTAAGTTTATACAAGAAGTTATTGCTTGTACCGAAGCTGTACAAACTTACATAAAAGATGTTGATGTTGCAATTGAGCTTGGAGGTGAAGATAGTAAGATTACATATTTTGAAAGTAGTTTAGAACAACGTATGAATAGTTCGTGTGCAGGTGGGACAGGTGCATTTATTGACCAGATGGCAACTTTATTAGAAACAGATGCCAAAGGGCTCAATGAACTAGCGAAATCTTATCATGTGATTTATCCTATAGCTGCACGTTGTGGCGTTTTTGCAAAGACAGATGTTCAGCCACTTATTAACGAAGGTGTGGCTAAAGAAGATATCGCTACATCTATTTTTCAAGCGGTAGTGAACCAGACAATTAGTGTTCTTGCTTGTGGGAAGCCGATTAAAGGCAAGGTTGCCTTTCTAGGAGGACCACTTCATTTTTTATCAGAACTTAGAAAACGTTTTATTGAAACGCTTAAGTTAAAAAAAGAAGAGATTGTTATTCCAGCAAAACCAGAACTTTTTGTGGCGCTTGGTGCTTCCATTTTGGCAGAAAAAGAAGAAGGTGTGATGCTAGAAGATATCATTAAAGACTTACATCATATGAGTAATGATCTGGGTGTTAAACAAACATTAGCACCTCTTTTTGAAAATGAAGAAGCATTAGTAGCATTTAGAAAAAGGCATCATGCCAATCAGGTAAAAACCCTAGATTTGAAAGATTATGAAGGCAATGCTTTTCTTGGAATTGATGCAGGTTCTACCACAACTAAAATGGCCCTCATTAGTGAATCAGGTGAGCTTTTATACTCGTTTTATGGAAGTAACAAGGGAGATCCACTTAAACTTGTTTCTGAGCAACTTCTGATTTTATATAATCAATTGCCAGATAAAATAAAAATAGTCAATTCCTGTGTAACAGGGTACGGAGAAGCACTGATTCAAAATACTTTTAAAGTAGCCGTTGGAGAAGTAGAAACCATAGCTCATTATACAGGGGCTAAGGCTTTTGCTGAAAATGTAAGCTTTATACTGGATATTGGCGGGCAAGATATGAAATGCATTAAGATTAGAGAGGGTGTTGTTCAATCTGTTGTTTTAAATGAAGCTTGTTCTTCGGGATGTGGTTCTTTTATTGAAATGCTCAGCACATCACTTGGAATGGATGTAGAAGTGTTTAGTAAAGAGGCACTTATGGCCAAAAATCCAGTAGATTTAGGGACACGCTGCACAGTATTTATGAATTCTAAAGTGAAAGAAGCGCAAAAAGAAGGAGCGGCTATTGGAGATATTTCAGCAGGCCTTTCATATTCAGTTATTAAAAATGCTTTATATAAGGTTATTAAATTGCGTAGTACAGAAGGCTTAACAGGAGATGTCGTTGTACAGGGTGGTACTTTCTATAATGAAGCAGTCCTACGTGCTATGGAACTTGTTCTGGGTAAAGAAGTTGTAAGACCGAATATTGCAGGTTTAATGGGTGCTTATGGAGCAGCTCTTATTGCTAGAAACCGCCAAGGTCAGAAGAAGCATGAACTTTTAAGTAAAGAAGAAATTATGGCCCTAGAGATTAAAAAAGTACCTTCTAGATGCGGAGGCTGTGAGAATAAGTGCCTAATGACGATTAATACTCTTAGTGATGGTAGACGTTTTATTTATGGAAACCGTTGTGAAAAACCACTAGGTAAAGTGAACAAGACGAGTGATTTACCAAATCTATATAAGTATAAATATGAACGTTTATTTGCTTATAAGCCACTAAGTGAAGAAGAGGCACCAAGAGGAGTTGTTGGTATACCTAGGGTTTTAAATCTTTATGAAAATTATCCATTTTGGTTTACCTTCTTTACCAGATTAGGATTTAGTGTTAAACTTTCTGCCCGTTCTAATAAGAAAATTTATGAGAAAGGTATTTCTACGATTCCATCAGAGTCTGTGTGTTATCCAGGTAAATTGACACATGGCCATATTGTAGATTTAATTGAGCAGGGTGTAAGAGTTATTTTTTATCCTTGTATTCCTTATGAAAGAAAGGAAGATCAAACAGGAGATAATCATTATAACTGTCCAATTGTTGCTTCCTATCCAGAAGTTATTAAAAATAATGTAGATGAGCTCAAGGAAGAAGGGATTCAGTTTTTACATCCATTTTTAAATTTAGATTCTAAGAAATCTGTCATTAAAGCTTTAGTACAAGCACTTGAGCCATTTCATTTAAGTAAAAGTGAGATTACAGAAGCAGTAGAAGCGGCTTATCAAGAACAACAGGTATTTAAAGAAGATATGATGAAGAAAGGAGAAGAAACCTTAGCATACCTTGAAGCTAATCATTTAGAAGGGATTGTTGTAAGTGGTAGACCTTATCACTTAGATCCAGAAATTAATCATGGATTAACAGAACTTATTACCTCAGAAGGCATTGCTGTACTTACGGAAGATTCGGTTTCACACTTAGCTCAGATAGAACGTCCTATTAGAGTACTGGATCAATGGGCTTATCACAATAGATTATATCGTGCAGCACATCTTGTTAAAGAAAAACCTTATCTAGAACTCATGCAGCTTACATCATTCGGATGTGGATTAGATGCAGTAACAGCAGATCAAGTACAAGAGATTCTTGAAGGTGCCGGTAAAATTTATACACTCATTAAGATTGATGAAGGAACTAACTTAGGAGCCATTAAAATTCGTATACGTTCTCTTAAAGCAGCGATTGAAGAACGACGCAAATTAACTCAAAAAGTACTGGTTCCAGAAAATAAAAAGCGTATTGCATTTACTACTGAAATGCGTCAAAAATATACTATTTTAGCACCTCAAATGGCACCTATCCAATTTCAATTTTTGGAAACAGCATTTAATACAAGTGGTTATGATGTAAAAATGTTAGAAAAGGTTACAGCAGAAGATGTAGAAGTAGGACTAAAATATGTCAATAATGATGCCTGCTATCCTGCTATTATTGTCATTGGACAAATGCTAAGAGCGTTACAAAGCGGAGCTGTAGACCCTCATCAAACAGCGCTTATTATTACACAAACAGGTGGCGGATGCCGCGCTTCAAATTATATTAGTTTCTTACGAAAAGCACTAAATGATAGTGGATTAGGCTTTGTACCTGTTATTTCACTAAGTGCACAAGGATTAGAGAACCATCCTGGTATAAAAATAACCCCATCACTGCTTCATAAAGCGTTACTTGGTATTTTATATGGAGATTTACTCATGCGTGTTTTATATCGTGTAAGGCCTTATGAACTTGTACCAGGCTCAGCAGAAGCACTTTATGAAAAGTGGTGTAATATAGCAAAAGAAAATGTAGCAAATGGTAGTTATAAGATTTTTAAAGAGAATGTGAAAAACTTGGTGCATGAGTTCGATACATTACCTTTAACAGATAGCATTAAACCCAAAGTAGGGCTTGTAGGTGAGATTTTAGTTAAGTTTCACCCCTATGCAAATAATGAGGTGGTTAAAATCATTGAAGCAGAAGGAGGAGAAGCGGTTATGCCAGATTTACTTGATTTCTTCTTCTATTGTTCATATAATGAGAAATTCAAGTATCACGTCTTAAATAAACCGCTTAAGGGACTTCTTACTTCAGAGGCTATTATTTGGTATCTGAATAAGAAAAGAAAACCTATTTGTGAGGCACTCTCTAAAAGTAAACGCTTTTCTGCACCACATCAAATTAGCCATCTAGCAGAAAGAGCAAGTCAGGTATTATCTTTGGGCCATCAGATGGGAGAAGGTTGGTTTTTAACTGCTGAGATTATTAGTCTTATTGAAGATGGTGTTAATAATGTCATTTGTATGCAACCTTTTGGATGTTTACCTAATCATGTAACTGGAAAAGGGGTAGTGAAAGAGCTAAGGCGTTTATATCCTTTGTCAAATGTGGTTACTGTGGATTATGATCCTGGTTCATCTCATGTTAACCAACTTAATCGTATTAAACTCATGATGGCAACTGCTTTTAAAAATTTAAAATAAGATAGATTAAATCATTTAAGGGGATATCAAGATGTGAAAACGTGGCGTTGCAGAATTTTTCCTAATTCGGGAATAAGTCGCATATAACTTTGAAAGATCCATCTCCTCTACAAACTGACTGAGCAAACGCACTGGATCATTATCTGGGATTATGCAATCCATATCTAAAGGTAATTTGAGTT